>WQSD01000021.1 GCA_009788105.1 Oscillospiraceae bacterium
GAGCTGCGCGCCCCCCTAACAACCCCGCGCAAACACCTTTTTTCAGAAAAAAGGTGCTTGACCACCAAAAAATATGAACAATGCGGGCTGTGCGTGGCACGAAGATGGAAAGCCAACGGAGTCCATTGCAAACAAGTACCCGCAGAGGGTACAGCGAAAACTTAAAATTCAGCACGATGTTGCTCCAGCAAGGACGGATAGCGGGTGCGGGAGGGTATGTCCGCACCCGCAGGGACGGCAACCTGCCGTCCGAATGTTGGATTACACCCAGCCACCCCTCCGCAGAGATATACTCGAATTCCTCAAAAAAGCACTCCCAACAAAGAAAAAACCTCCCGCCACATGGCAGGAGGTTTGAGGATTTACTTCGCAATTGCGTCTTTGAAAACTTTACCAGCTTTGAAAGCAGGAGCTTTTGTAGCAGGAATATTCACCGGCTCTTTTGTTCTTGGGTTCAAGCCTTTGCGAGCGCTGCGGCTTCTTACTTCAAATGTACCGAAACCAGTCAATTGAACTGTGCCACCAGCTTTTAGTTCAGATTGAACTGTTTCTACAAAAGCGTTTACAGCAGCTTCTGCATCTTTTTTAGTTAGGCTTGCTTTCTCTGCAATAGCAGCCACTAGGTCTTTTTTAGTCATGATTTTGACTCCTTGTTTTTTGTTATTTTTATAAGCCGCAAGCGACTTATTGTTGACTGTGTTTTTTCCTGTCCGCAACAGTATAACATATTTTTGACCTGTTGTCAAACATTATTTCAAAAAAATTTGGTTTTTTTGAAATATTTTTTTGTTAGGGGTTGACAATACTGTTATTTCCACATTATAATATATTTATACAAATAAAAAAACAATGAAAAAAAGTTTGAAAACAACAAGTGAAAGGACGCGTAAGGAAAGGCACAAGTTTTATATTTTTGTGCGCGATTTTCCCTCGCGCGTGGCGCGAACCATGAAAAAACAAACACACAAACTTGCATTATCCGCAATGTTCATCGCTCTTGGGTTTCTTGCACCATTTATTATAGGAAATGATATGGCTCTTGGCTCTATGTTCCTGCCAATGCACATTCCCATACTACTATGCGGATTTATTGTTGGCGGTCTGTGGGGTGGAGTTGTGGGAGCAACAGTGCCGCTACTGCGAACGCTAATTCTCGGCGTTCCTCCTATATACCCTATGTCCATTGCAATGTCAGCTGAACTTGCGGTTTATGGATTGGTGGCAGGAGTGATGTATTATCTGCTTGTAATTCGCAAAAAGGCGAACACATATGACGCACGACACCTGCTATACACATATGTTTCTTTAATTGTCGCCATGCTTGCCGGGCGGGCTGTTTTCGGTGGTGTGATGTATGTTTTGTCGGTTATGTCCGCCACACGCCCCACTTTCACCATGTCCGCATTTATTGCAGGAGCATTCACTACGCCATGGTTGGGCATAGTAATCCAGCTTGCGCTTATACCTCCAATTGTCATTGCTACCAAAAAAGCGATGAGAAGCGACAGATACAATGAACATTGATACCATCTTCCCTCTTATTGATGCTATGCTTGTCGAAGGTGGAGGGCTGGTGTGTCTTGATGGTCGCTCCTGCGCCGGCAAGACAACCATTGCGGCACAGCTTGCTGAGCATTACGGATGTGGTGTGGTGCATATGGATGATTTTTTCTTGCCCGCAGAAAAGCGAACACCTGAATGTAACATCGACTTCCCGCGCTTTCGTCAACAAGTGACCGAGCAACTGCATTTATCGGAGTTTTCATACGACGCATATTGCTGTAAAAACGGCAAGTACACTGCAAAAACAGTGCAAACAAGCCCTTTTCTGCTGATTGAGGGATGCTATTGCTTGCACCCTGACACCGAACTGAACCCTAATTTGCGATTGTTTGCAGACATTTCTTCGGAATTACAACGGGAGCGGTTGCTTATGCGAAATGGGGAAGATGGCTACAAAAAATTTTGCGAAATGTGGCTTCCGCGGGAAGAGGCGTATTTTCGAGCGCACCGTTTCTCCTTCAACAACAGCTAATGCCCAAAACCATTCAACCGACACAAATCCACCCCACGCACGCGCTATCTGTCTTCACTCGCTTTTCAAAGACGGATTAACAGTGGTGCTGTGCGAATTACTCGTTCAAACTTCATCATTTTTAGAACAAAAACCCATTCACTGGATTGCCAAGGATTTTAGAATAAATCCTGGCAATGACGATGCTGTGCATTTGGGTTAAAGATTGAATATTTATACAATCCCAAAGGCGGGACGTCGAGGGCGCCGTCCCCTACATGGGTGCGGTTGGTCATGGGGTGTAAGCCAGAGAACTTGAACTCTCTCACCCGCTATCCGTCCTCGTTGAAGCAACTTCGTGCTGAACAATAAGTTTCCACAGCACCCTCTGCGGGAACTTTTTTGCAATGGGTATTATTGGCTTTCCCTCTTCGTGCCACGCACAGTCCGCATTGTTTATGTTTTGGGGATTTTCAAACCCCTTTTCTGAAAAGGGGTTTGAATGCCGGGTTGTTAGGGGGCGGCAAGAGCCCCCTAACGAAAAAGCAGGCGTAAGTAGACGAGCGTGGCTTTATCCAGCAGAAACAACTCCATCTCAAATGGGCAACTATCGGGTACTTCCCCAGTAGGTGCGGTGGTCAGCGAATGCCCCTCATGCCGCCCCAAGACAAAAATTCAAGCGTATATGGGAGTGCTTTCGCACTCCCATATACATTTTTCTACAAACTTTGAGCAGGCAAGCAGGAATTGCGGATTTTTTTGCGTATATTATAAAGCGTATACTATAAGCAGTCTTTACCAAGGAGGAAGCCATGCACATAACCGACCGCGAACGACTGATATTATCCCCCTCCGCTTGCTTTTCCTCCGAAACAAAGGGGCGTGCCGTGCCTGAAGAAGAGGACACCATCCGCACCCCATTCCAGCGCGACCGCGACCGAATTATCCACTCAAAGGCATTTCGGCGACTGAAGCACAAGACGCAAGTTTTCCTCTGCCCCGAGTCGGACCACTACCGCACACGACTGACCCATACCCTTGAGGTGTCGCAAATTGCCCGCACTATCGCCCGTGGAATGCACCTGAACGAGGACTTGTGCGAAGCCATCGCCCTTGGGCATGACCTGGGGCATACCCCCTTCGGTCATGCAGGGGAGCGGGTGCTCCGTGGCTGCTTTGACAGCAGTTACGCCCACAATCAGCAAAGCGTGCGTGTGGTGGATATTCTTGAGGACATGAACCTGAGCTTCGAAGTTCGTGACGGCATTCTTGGTCACGACAGCGAGGCGGCTTTGCCTATCACCCTTGAGGGGCAAATCGTTCGCCTTGCAGACAAAATCGCCTACATAAACCACGATATTGACGACGCTTGCCGTGCGGGAATTCTTTCCCCTGCGGATATTCCTGCTCACTTGCGTGAGGTACTGGGGGAAAGCCATTCCCGCCGTATCGGCACAATGGTGCACAGCATTATCCGCCGTGGGTTCGCCCACGGGCTTATCGCCATGGAAGAGGATATACACACCGCCACATTTGCCCTGCGGGATTTTATGAACGAGAATGTGTACACCAACCCCACCGCAAAAGGGGAGGAGCGCAAGGCGGCACAAATGCTGACCCAGCTGTACGAATTTTTCGCCACCGCTCCAGAGAAAATGCCCCCCGGTTACCGCAAAATTGCAGAGCAAGAGGGCGGAGCAAGGGCTACTGCCGACTTTATCGCCGACATGACCGACCGCTACGCCATTGATATGTACCGAGAGCTGTTTATTCCAAAGCTGTGGCGTGACCCTATTTCCGTTGATGTTGGGGAGGTGGGATATGATTAGCCAAGCTGTTATTGAAGAGATAATGTTTCGGTGCGACATTGTAAATGTTATCAGTTCCCATATGAAATTACAGCGTTCAGGGAGCGGATTCAAGGGATTATGCCCTTTCCATAGCGAGAAAACCCCGTCTTTTTCTGTATCTCCTACCGAGCGACTTTTTTATTGTTTCGGTTGTGGTGCAGGCGGCTCTGTCATTACTTTTGTCGAGCGGACGCAAAATCTTGATTTCGTTAGTGCCGTCCAAGTTCTTGCGGCACAGGCGGGAATTACGATAGATTTAGGTGACGAAGCCCCCACCGGTCCCCGACGAAGTCGAATATTCGAGATTAACCGCACCGCCGCAAAGTTTTTCCACGACCAACTGTCCACTCCTGCAGGGCGACCTGCCCTGGAATACCTGCAACGGCGCGGAATAAACCCACACTATATCCGCCATTTCGGACTGGGCTTTGCCCCAAAGGGAAACGCCCTGTCGGCACACCTGCGGAAAGAGGGCTTTACCACCGAAGAAATAATTGCCGCTTGTCTTTCGAAGCAAAGCGAAGACAGAAATAACGAAACTTATGATTTTTTCCGCAACCGTATCATCTTTCCTATCATTGATGTAAGCGGAAAAGTCATAGCTTTTGGCGGACGTGCAATGAATGATGATAACAAAGCGAAATACCTAAACTCCAGCGACACGGTTGTGTTCAAGAAAAACCGTAATCTGTTCTCCATGAATTTCGCTCGCCACCACTGCAAAGACCAGATTATTCTGTGTGAGGGGTACATGGACGTGATTGCCCTGTACTGTGCAGGGGTGAAGAATGGGGTTGCCGCCCTTGGCACTGCGTTTGGTGCGGAGCAGGCACGGATGATAAGCAAATACTCGTCAAATGTGGTCATTGCCTATGACAGCGACGATGCGGGGCAACGCGCCGCCGCAAAAGCCTTTGAACTGTTCGCCGAAGTCGGACTGCCCTCCCGCATTTTGAAGTTAGAGGGGGCGAAAGACCCGGACGACTACATTAAAATGTATGGTGCAGACGCCTTTAACCGCTTGCTGTCTAATAGTAAGACCCAGTTTGAGTGGAGCTTGGAAAATATCCTGAAAGCCCACGACCTCACCCAAATGGACGAGCGGGTTAAGGCGGCAAACGCTGTGGCTGACTTGATTGCCGTATTCCGCTCCAGCGTTGAGCGTGAAGTGTACATAGCAAGCGCGGCGACCACCCTTGGCGTGACCCACGACAGCCTAAAGACTGACGTTGAGCGGAAAATCAAAGCCATCTTGCGTAAGCAAAAAAATGATGAGCGAGAAAAACTTTTAACCGACCTTCGTGGCATTGGCGACCGTGTGAATGCTGAATACACCAAAAATCCCGCCGCCGCCGCCGCCGAAGAGGCGGTGCTGGGCATTCTGCTACTCCACCCGGAGCATTTTGCCCATGCGGTGGACAAGCAGGGGCTGACCGAAGATGATTTTGTCACCGACCTAAACCGCCGTGTTTTTGCCACCATTGCACAGCAAATGCAGGAAAACGGCAAGTTTGCAGAAGGGATGCTCCCGTTGCACTTTACCAACGATGAAGTGGGGCGGATATACAAAATCAAGGTGCGGCGAATGCAGCTTTCGGACAACGGGGAGAATGAATTGACCCAATGTATCGCAAAATTGCGAGAAAACAAGCCCAAATCTGATGATACTGCATCAATTTTGGATACAATTCAGAAAAAAAGGCAATTATAAGAAAAGAAGAGGAAGAAAAATGAGCGGAAAACAGTTATCAATGAACGATTTAATTGAAAAAGGCAAGTCCAAAGGCAGTCTTACAAACAATGAAATCATTGCTATGTTAGACAATGCGGAGTACGACCTTTCACAAATCGAAAAATTTTACGAGGACCTTGACAGCAACGAGATTGAAATTACCGGTTATGTTGTTTCTCCTGATGCGGCAACTGTTGACGAGGAAGAACCAATCGAAAATTTCGTCGGCGCTGACGAGATGGAAAAAATGCTTGCTATGGAAGGGCTGCAGATTGATGACCCTGTCCGTATGTATCTAAAGGAAATCGGCAAAGTGCCCCTTCTTTCAGGAGAGCGGGAGCAAGAGCTTGCCAAACTTATGGAAGAGGGCGACCTGAACGCCAAAAACCAGCTTGTAGAGGCCAATCTTCGCCTTGTAGTGCATATTGCAAAGCGCTGGGTGGGCAAGGGAATGAGCTTTCTTGACTTGATTCAAGAGGGGAATCTTGGACTTATCAAAGCGGTGGAAAAGTTTGACCATCGCAAAGGGTTTAAGTTCTCCACCTATGCTACTTGGTGGGTTCGCCAAGCTATCACTCGTGCCATTGCTGACCAAGGGCGGACTATTCGTATTCCTGTCCACATGGTGGAAACAATCTACAAGGTGGCAAAGGTTTCTCGCCGATTGCTTCAAGAGCTTGGGCGGGACGCAACCGCAGAAGAAATCGCTGTCGAAATGAATATCAGTGCGGAAAAAGTGCGGGAAATCTTGAAAATTGCCATGGACCCGGTGTCCCTCGAAACCCCTATTGGGGAAGAAGAGGACAGCCACATCGGCGACTTTATCGAGGACCACGACTCCCCTGCCCCGGCAGAGGCTGTGTCTTTCAGCCTGCTAAAAGAACAGCTAAACGAAGTTCTACACACTCTCTCCCCACGGGAAGAACATGTGCTGAAACTACGATATGGTTTAGACGATGGTCGTCCGCGCACCCTTGAGGAGGTGGGGAAAGTATTTGACATCACCCGTGAGCGTATTCGCCAAATAGAAGCAAAAGCAATTCGCAAGCTCCGCCACCCTACCCGTTCAAAGCGTTTGAAAGATTATTTAGAATAAATCTTGGTTTTTTCTTGTTTTTTTACAAATTAGACTTGACAACGGCACAAAAATGTTATATTATATATACAGTTAGCTTTACAAGCGTTGTTTTGGTATAGGTTTTCAGCATCCCAAACACAGCCCAACCATTATTTGGAGGAACATTACCTTGAAAAAAAGACTTATAAGCCTTGTACTATGTGCAATGTTGCTTGCCACCCCATTTTTTATGTCCGGATGCAATCGTGCTCGACTTGAGGGCGACCCGGATGCACCAGCAGCCGAAACAGTAGTAATGGCTATTGTTGGCGAAGACATCGACGAAGATGCTTTGCGTGTTGTTGAATCTCGCATGAACCACTTATTAGAAAATTTGTATCAAACACGCCTTCACATAATTGTATTTACACCTGAAGAGTACATAGAAGAAATCGCCACTCGCAGTATTGCACAACACGCTAACGTTACTGCATCACCTCCTCTATTTGGTATTCAGCGCCCTCTTGAAGATATGGCGTTTGACCGCGATAATCCTCCTGACAGCATTATGCGCCGTGCCAACGGTGACTGGGTATACACTGATGCAACAGGACGCCAGCAAACACTTTTCCCTGCTGTTCGTGAAAACCAAATTGATATTATCCTTATCAATGGAGTAGAAACTTACAACGCATTAAAGTTTGGTGGTTTTACTACTTCAGTATACAACCAAGACGGAAATGTTGTTGTAGTTAGTAATATTTCAGAATTTGAAGACGGCGAAACTGTTAGACAGGTTATTACACCAATCTTACAACCACTTTCTGAACTCATTAGATTTCGCAGAGAATTAGTGCGAAACATCAATACCGCAATGTTTGAGCGTGCAAACCATGTTGATGTGCCTAATATTTTCGGACAATCTGAGGTTTTTGCAATTCCAAACAACTTTATGCCGGATAACGCAGAATTTTATTTCATGTTGGTAAACCGTGAATTGATGCACGAATTCCAATATGATATAAATACAGTAAGCAGTATTCTTGATTTAGAATTTTTCTTAGAAGATGTTATAAGCAAAGCCCCTGATGTAATTCCTGTTTATAACTTTTTAGGCTATAACTTTTTTGTGCCGGACGAAAGATTAGGACCTAATCCGCTTATCACCATTCCATTTGCACTGAATAGTGCGGGCGGGCGCATACTTACTCCGATGGCACCGCGTCAAAGTTTTACTACAGCCAGTTACCGTAATATATTGAATTTGTTTCATAACATTTACCAACTTTCCGGACACAGAGTAGAAAACATAGAAGTGGATTTAACACAAGATTTTGCCGTTGCATTTGTTCGTGGCATTGACTTGTTGCGTAGCGAACTTGAAGAGGACTACTATGTTATCACTATAAGCCCTCCAATTGTTGATTCAAGTATNTTCNGACNNTATGTTTGCGATAAGCTATTCCTCTACAGAAATTGCATCCTACCGTGCAATGCAAATCATCGAAGCATTGTCTACTAACTCTGATTTAGTGAATCTGTTCGCTTTCGGAATCCAAGGTGAGCATTATACTCTTAACGCTAACGGAGTTGTAACAAATCGACGTGGTGGCTATAATATGAACCCTCGTTTTGCCGGGAACAACTTTTTGCTACGCCAACATGAAGGTATGTGCGAAAGTATGCTGTACTTTTCTGCCAACAACTGGCATGCGGCTACCCGTATGGCACAAACTTTTCTGATTTCGCCTTATGCCGGCTTTCAAATCCTTGACCTTGGATATGTAAATGTTCGTGCCAATGGTGAAACTACTGACGAAGCACCTCCTATGACGTTAGATGAACTGTTCGCTGGGCTAAATGCACTCTCGGAAGAAGTTTACGATAGAATAAGAAATTTCGACCTTGAAACGGCAGACTTCAGTTCAATCACGAACGAGCAAGTTACTGCCAGAAATTTAAGCATTTATATACAGCATGTTATACAGCCGGAACTTGCGGCAAATCCATATATTCAAGCGTTTACACTTGTACGATATGTGAATTCGCCGGCCGCGCAGTACAGGGCGTTTTTTGAGCGAATGTTTCAAATACCAGTTGGCGATTAACCTGTTTATAATAAAACCCATCCAAGAAAACTTTATCTTGGATGGGTTTTTTATTGACGAACGCAAATTATATTTACTTTTGCCCCATGTACTTTTTCTTCGTTGCGGCTCCGCCACGAATGTGACGCTCTGCCTTGTTTTTATCAAGAATTTTCTTCACTTTTTTGTAAAGTGGCGGATTGGATTTTTGCAGTCTTTCGGTTAGGTCTTTATGTATGGTTGATTTGCTTATTCCGAATTTTTGTGCTGTGGCTCTGATTGTCGCATTGTTTTTCACAAGGTATTCCGCCGCAAGCTCGCAGCGGTGACGGCTGTCATGATATTGCATATAGCACCTCAAAGATTGTTTCTTTGCTCCAGTATATGCGGTTTTCCTGTGTAATATTACGAATTTTCTGCTCCAAACAACAAACCCCACCGATTAGGCGGGGTTTTGTTATTCGGTTAAAATAGGTCTATCTGCTGTAAGCACGGCGCTTGTTTGCAATTTTCACAGTAAACATTACACCAGCCATACCAAGAAGTACAACAATCAGCAGAGCATTTCCGCTGGTTACAGTAATTCCGGTTGGTATGTCGTAGACATGGGTGTGAGTGAACGCAACATAGCGAAGGCTTGCGTTTGGCAACACAGTGGTTTGCTGGTTATCGCCAGGAGGTGTTGGGTTGATACTGTCAACATAAGTGACATGGTACGTACCAATACCACTTGTAAGCGGAATACTTTCTAATTGGACAGTGTCGCTTAGCGGAACGCTTAAGAAAGTTTTCCGTTGTCCGTGCATTAGGGGGAAAGTCACCTGCCCGCTTGCATCAGTATACAGATGACCACTTGCCGGTGCTGTTGCACCAGTGCTGTCTACCACGCCACCAACAAAATACATACGAGTTGGTTCGGTTATACCGCTGAAAGCGATGGTATGCTCACGGGGGAGCAGTCTGTTACCCAGCATACCCTCGACAACCATTGATACATCAAGGGTTGAATGGGTGCGCAGATTGGTAAACGAAATGCAGTTTTCCGCAGTTAGCGTGGCAGCAGGTCTTTGGCTGTTCAGCGTAAAGAATCCTGTTTCGTTTCCAAGATTGGGCGAACTTGTAACGATTTGTGTTTCATAAACCACTCTATTCGTCCAGTAAACGCCGTAATAGTCTTGCGGTCTTGGCAACACTTCGACAATGTTTACTTGATAAGCTCTTGGAACATTTTGAATTTGGAAACGCTGATGATTACGCAAATAGAAAACGATTCTGCCGTTTTCATCAGTTGTGCGAGTGGTATTCGCCGGCACTACTGTTTGAGCGGCGTTGGTTGAATAACCAACAAGTTGGAATTCTCTGCCTACTATGGGCTGGTTGTCCGCGTCACGGAAGAATACTTCAAAACGATATTCCGTGGTGACATCAGGACCGATGTCCCATGTGTTGTTGGCAGAATTGTGTTCCCTAACCACTTTTGTCACATTTACCGGTACTTCTTCGGGTAGTAGACGAGTGTTAACGAACACAGCAAAGTTAAGAGCACCCTCTTCCGGGTTAGTAAAACTCGGGTACACTATCAACATACCAGTAGAGAGTGAATTAGATATATTACCAGCGACTTGTGGTTCATCTGTCCAGTGAATTATATGCGTCGTGTAATATCTTAAATCAACATCTTCTGAGATAATCACTCTATACCCCACTGGTATGTTTGTGAACACTATCTGCTGCATATGTCTCAAGTCAAAGGACACAATACCATTTTCACCAGTAACAGCTATGCCGTCAGCAGGAGCGACTTGACCACTCGCAGACGGTGCGTAACCAGTGAAATGAATATGCACGCCCGCAGGTAGCGGTATACCAGCTGCATTAAAGAATTGAATCGTGAAGTTGTACGCTGTTGTGAGATCGGTTACAGAAGGTGAAGACTGTGGCACTTGCACATTCACCTGTTTCCATACTCCCACTTGTGAGCGTACACCATGACTGTTATTAAACGTGATTGCGTTGGCAACGCCGGGGGCGTCTACGTAAACACGCACCGATACCTCGGTTGGGCGGTTGGCAAAAGGATTACCGCCATGATCCCATGTTTTAATAACTTGCCCAGGTTCGCGAAGCGTTTCATCAAAGTATGGTGGATCTGTATGACTCTCGTGTACACTATGCAATAGTATACCAGTACTAATGTCACCATTAACAATAGTTGTGTGCTCCGGAATGTCTACAACAAAGAAAGAATTAGCCGGAGGGATGAATGCCCAACCATTCACCATACCAAGTA
>WQSD01000022.1 GCA_009788105.1 Oscillospiraceae bacterium
AAAACCGTTGCTACGCAACGAAGTGCGTTTTTGAAAAACCAAAAAAATTCGCTCCAAGCGGAAAATCACCGCTTATCCGCCGAGATATTCAACACACTCTTTATCTATTTTAACATTTCATTGTGAATAAAATGTTATCTCTTGTAATTTTTGTTGCATTATTTTTTGAAGTGTGGTAGAATAGACTTGACACCCCCACCAAAGGAGCAAAAAAACATGAACCCATGGCATGATATACCCATCTCAAGGGTAACAGCAGACAAATTCGTTGCAGTTATCGAAATTGAGAAAAACAGCAAAATGAAGTACGAGTTGGACAAAGAGTCCGGTATGCTTATCCTTGACCGTGTGCTGTACACCTCCACCCACTACCCTGCCAGTTATGGCTTTATTCCACGCACCTATGCAGAGGACGATGACCCGTTAGATGTGCTGGTGCTGTGCAACGAGCCAATTCGCCCGCTGTCATTGGTGGAAGTGTACCCAATCGGTGCAATTGACATGATTGACGACGGCAGTGTGGACACCAAAATCATTGCTATCCCCTGCCGTGACCCGAATTACAACAGCTTCCGTGAAGTCACCAGCCTGCCTGCCCACCTATTTGATGAAATGCAACATTTTTTCAAGGTGTACAAAGAACTTGAGGGCAAAAACACCGCCGAAATTAAGCTCTTCGGACGGGAAGAAGCACAGGAATATATCCGCACAGCGATGATTCGGTATGAGGGGAAGTTTGGGGAGGTTGCACCATGAAAAAACTACTAACCCTAATTATTGTTTTAGCAATGTTACCGTTCATGTTGGTGGCTTGCGGGGATGATAGTGATTCAACATATGGAATACAATGCGCTGCATGTGGTGTTGTATGGAGCAACCCGACTATTCCTTACTCTGACTGTCTAAGCGGCGTTTGTGCAGACATTTATCTCATTACAGCTTTTCTTTGCGAAAGTTTAACGCAATACGAAGAACAACAAATTAGACTTGCTATTCAGCAACTTGATAATGTTGTTGGAAGCCCAATTTTCACTTGCAAAAACAGCCAAACATCTTCTCTTCTTGGCATATACCAAAGCTCGTTTGCTATTACCTATTATGATAGGAGTACAGTACCTGCACTAATTGAACAACTCCACAAAATCACAGGTATTGTTTCCATAAATCATTTTTACGAAACACAGTCTTATTTCTACGGATAAACCATTTCACAAAGGGCACCCACTCATGAAAAAACTATTTGTCATAGCTCTTGTTGCTATAATGTTGCCACTTGTATTTTTGGCTTGCGGGGAAGAAGATGTTTATGATATAAGATTATTTGACGTACCTGCGTGGAGTGTCACTATGCTAACTCAAGCCGCACATTGGGGTGGCGGATGTCTTATATCAGCTCGAAACCACACACAGCGTAACCCGGCACAAGAAGTGATTGAAGCCGATGACATTGCGAATTTTGTATCATTTTTGAACAATGTTCGTTTTACAGAAAACGCAATTCCTTCTGTCATAGCAAGTCACGATTTTGTCGTTGCTATAGATGATATGTCCATTCATTTTTTGTGGTGCGGAGAAAACCACATTGCAATATTTGATGATAGTAGATATTCCACAGAAGATGACCCATTTAGAGGGGCAACATCGTGGCATAGAATGTCAGCAGAAGACACAGCACGCTTTAATGAATTATTCTCCACCATAAACTGGACTCTTACAAACAGATAGCTTATAAAGGAATCAAGCCCCCCAAAAAGGACACCCCATTATGATAAACAGCATGACAGCATACGGCAGAGCCGCCGGGATTACCCCGGACGGTAGCCGTGAAATCCTCGTTGAACTTAAAAGCGTGAACAGCCGCTACCTTGACACTAACATCAAGGTCAGTCGCGCCCACGGATACCTTGAGGACAAAGTGAAAACCCATCTTGCCGCCTCGGGAATTTCCCGCGGGAAGATGGATATTTACGTTGGTATCAACCAAATCCTTAACCCTGACAACGAAGTCACCCTTGACCCTGCCTATGCGGCGGGGTACATTGCCGCCCTGCGGCAGTTGCGGGATACATTTGACCTGCCGGACGACATTTCCACTATGCGGGTGGCACAAAATCGTGAAGTCTTTACCACTCGCCGCACCGAAGAAGATGCAGAGGCTGTGTGGGCGGCGGTTGCGCCATTCCTTGACGGGGCTATCGCCGAATTTCGTGATATGCGCCGTCGCGAGGGTCAGGCTATGGGTCTTGACCTACAGGAGAAAAAGACAGAGCTTGCCGCCCTAACCGCAGATATTGCCGCCCGCGCGGCAGAGTTCACCGCTACATATCGCACAAAATTGGAAACCCGCCTGAATGCAGTGCTGGAGGAGCGTGATATTGTCCTTGATGCGGCACGAATCGTCAACGAGTGTGCCATCTTCGCCGACAAAACCGCAGTGGATGAAGAGCTTGTTCGCCTTAACTCCCACTTCGCCGCATTTGACGAAATGATGCAGTCCACCCAGCCTGTCGGACGCAAACTGGACTTTTTACTGCAAGAAATGAACCGAGAAGTGAACACAATCGGCTCGAAATGTCAAGACCCTGACGCCGCCGCGGTTGTGATTGAGATGAAGCACGTGTTGGAAAAAATGCGGGAACAAATGCAAAATGTGGAGTAGGTGCCTTTTCCTCTTTGTTTGAGTTATACTCGAATGACTTCAAAATTCTCCAAAGATTTGCTTAGATAGTCGGATCGGCGGCGAACCATGTGTACAGTTCTTCCTTTTTGCTTTCGATATACCTCCATGCGATACCAAACGCTATCTTATCAAGGCTATTTTTATCAACAATCACTTTTATTCCACATTCAAGATACTCAATATCTGTTCCTTTAATATCATCTTCAGTTCCGATACTAAACATCAAAGTGCCATTTTCCCAAGTTTTAAGGGATAAGCGCTCGCCGCTGTCTATTCCGCTATCATGAAATTTTACTGTTGAAGCAAACTCAACAGCCAACGATAGCGGTGTTTTCATGTCCGAAATGTCGATAATAATCTTATATCTTCCATCAACTTCAAAAATGGGCAATCCGCGACTTCCCATATCAATGTTTTTAAGTTTTTCAGCCTGATATAAAATGCTTTTGTCGTTTAGTTTTACAAAAATTTCTCCAAAAGGTGTGTGCAACATTAGTTTTTCCTCATTAAGGTTGTAACGAAACAAAAAACAATAGCTTAATTTCAAGTCTTAAACCCAAGCAAACAGCGTCGTCATTGCAAGGCGGTATTCTAACCGCCGCGACAATCCAGTGAAGCGGTTTTTGTTCTGAAATTGGTGAAGTTTGAACGAATAAACAGCCAACGCACCTACTTGGGAAATACCCGATAGTTGCCCATTTGAGATGGAGCTGTTTCTGTCGCATAAAGCCATTTTCGTCTATTTACATCTGCTTTTTCGTTAGGGGTGCTCCGCACACCCCTAACAACCCCGCGCAAACACCTTTTTTCAGAAAAAAGGTGCTTGACCACCAAAAAATATGAACAATGCGGGCTTGGCGTGGCACGAAGATGTTGTGACAATGGCATCCGTTGCAAACAAGCCCCCGCAGAGGGTGCTGTGAGTTAGGCGGCGTTCGGTTCGATGTTGCTTCAGCGAAGATGGAAAATTGGTGCGAGGGGTGGGAGTGTGGCGATTGTACCGAGAGCTTGAATTAGGACGACAAGTTCGTTTCGATACAAGTCTATTGTTCGAGTTATTCGAGTATAGTATGAATTTTTACGATAAAACTGTCTCCTTCGCCGCCTCGACTGCTTGTTCAAGCAGGGTCACGTCGTCGCACATTCCTGCAAAACGGAGGGTGGCACTGCCGTGTTGCCGTTCCCCAAGCCCCATTCCCCCGGACACAGCGAAAAAGTCCCCCGGTCCACGCTGGGCAAGGTCTTGCTCGGCGATAGCATAGCCGTCATAATTATTGCACAGCACATTCAGGCGGGCGTGGGCGGGGCTGTCCGCCTGCACATCAGACACCAGCACGCAGTAGCTCTTTGCATCTCCCCGTCCAACACGCCCACGAAGCTGGTGCAGTTGGGACAAGCCGAATCGTTCGGCATTTTCCACAATCATCAGGGTAGCGTTCGGCACATTCACCCCTACTTCAATGACTGTAGTGGACACCAAAATATCCACCTCCCCTGCGTAAAATCGGCGCATGACTGTATCTTTTTCTTCCGACTTCATCTTTCCGTGAACAAACGCCACAGTATAGTCGGGAAAGTGTTGCTGTAGCTCTGCCGCATAGCCAACTGCACTCCGCAGGGGCAACTGGGGAGGTGCGTGCCCACGAAAGTCCATTGGCACGGTGCTTCCGTCATCTTCGGCAAAATCTTCTTTGTCCTCTACCGAGGGGCAAACCACATACACCTGCCGCCCGTCCTCCACCTGCTTTGCCACGAAAGCAAGGAGCCGCTGGCGGTAGTTTTCGTTCACCGCAAAAGTGTCCACCCTCTGCCGCCCAACAGGCATTTGGTCGATTTGGGAAATATCAAGCGAGCCGTACATAATGTGTGCCATGGTACGCGGGATTGGGGTGGCGGACATATACAACACGTGCGCTCCCTCAGTTTTTTCGGCTAAAACCGCCTTTTGTCGCACCCCAAATCGGTGCAATTCGTCTGTCACAACAAGTCCAAGATTGGCGAAAACTGTGTCATCTGTCAGCAGGGCGTGAGTGCCCACAACAACGTCTAACTCGCCCTCACGGCAAGCGTGGCGTACTGCCTCTTTTTGCTTTGGGGTTAATGCACCTGTGAGGAGATGGGTACGATAGCCCAATTCCTCGAAAAGGGGGGTGAAGTATGCGGCGTGTTGGGTGGCAAGGATTTCGGTAGGTGCCATGATTGCCACTTGATAGCCGGAGCGGAGGGCAAGATACGCGGCGGCGGCGGCAACCACAGTTTTCCCGCTACCCACGTCCCCTGACAGCAGTCGCATCATAGGGCGGTCGCCGGTCATATCCCCCGAGATTTCGGCGATTACCCGCTGTTGCGCTTGGGTAAGGGTGAAGCCGATTTTGTCAAAGAGGGGCGCGAGAGAAACGGCAGAGATTTTTTGCACTTTCTCTGCCGCAGGACGGGCATTGTCCTGTTGCGCCGCAAGGCAAAAGAGGTACAGCTCCTCAAAGATGAACCGCCGTCTTGCTCTGTCAAGGACAGCATAGTCGCAGGGGGCATGAATATCCCGCAAGGCTTGTGCCAGCGGGAGCAGGTCGTATTTTTCCCGCACTCTTTCGGGAATCGGGTCATGGATGTTCTGAATTTCAGGGTTTGACAATACTCCGACCAACATTTCGGACAGCATTTTCCCTGTTATCCCTGCGGTAAGCGGATACACCGCCACAAATTCAGGTAGCTGGCGATCCTCACGGCAGACCTCCCATTGGGGTGAGGTGAGGGTGATGCTTGTTCCCCTATGCTCAACTTTGCCCCAAAAACGATAGGTTTGCCCCACCTTAAACACATTGCCAAGGTATTCTTGATTGAAAAAGCTGAGTGTACAGCGGGCGGACTCGTCGAAAGCAGTGACTTTTGTCAGGGTCATCCGCCCACGAAGCCTGGCGGTGTGGGGATGTGTGCCAATGGTGAGCATAGTAGAGCAAATCTGCCCATGCTCCGCCGAAGCAATAGGCGTCACATTGCCCCTGTGCTGGTATGCACGAGGGAAATGACGAAGTAGGTCGCCGGTGGTTTCGATACCAAGGCGGGCAAGTGCCTCGGCACGAACTTTGCCGACGCCGGGGAGGGATGTGATTGGTTTTTGTGTTTCCATAATGCTATTATATCAAATAAATCCTTGGAATGCAAGAAAAAATTGTTTGTGTCCTAACCCAAAGCCGTTGGAGAAATAGTAAACAAAAAACAGCCCGCGGGCTGTTTTTTGTTATGGTGTGTGTTATTCTTTTTTAATCCTCAATCAATCGCACAATATTCACCCCGGTGTCTTGCAGATTTCGCAAGTCATAGCCTACCATGCGAACAGTTACACCCAGTAAATTCTCGCCATTTCTTTGCACAAAGTTATGTCGTTCTTGAAAGCATATTGTATCAGCATTATACCACAAATCGGTAGCAAGAAACCTATTTACAGCTTCGTTGCACGGCTGACTGAAAAATCCATTTAAGAAATTCAAAGTGGTTCTAAATCCATCCATGGCATCTGATAAATTGTTCGAGTCTTGGCATGGACGCAGTAGCATACCTGTTTCGTTCCTAAAACCCTGGCCTCCTCGAAAGCCCATGACAATGTCATCAGGGTTATCGCTGGTTTGCACTGCAAGCCAGTGAATGTTTGGTGAAAGCCATATAGTTCCTGATAAACGAGGGTGGTCATAAACCGAAAAAAGCTGTGGATGTAATTCGTTCGCAAGATAAAAAGGCAAAATTTCATCAAATGCTAACCACGCAATATACATTCTATTGTCGTCGATTTCTGTCCAATAATCGTGGACAACAGACTGCGACATAAATGCACTTTGTGGCATGGTCAAGCCACCAATATTTCCGCTGTCGTTAAAATCCACAAGGCTCGCTCTACCAAAGCGAAAATTTATTGTTCCATCTATGTAGGTGCTTTCTGTACGATGTCGGCTGTGGTGGGTTCGCACTTCAAAAGTTAATCTTTGGGTAATAAGCGAGGTGCGATGTTGGTTTATGTGTGAAAAAGTAACTTCGGGAGCTATCGTATTGTTTAGTAACACAAAAATACCTTGAGTGTTGTTAAAATCATCAACTGGATTGAAAAAGGACGAAACAATTATATATGATAACAAAACGAATACACCCAAAACAGCAATTGCCGTAATAATGGTTGTTCGCCTAACTTTTTTTGCTACTGTCATAAAGTGTTTTTCTCCTTGGAGTTTGTAATGAATGTCGTAGGCAGACATATGTCTGCCTACGACAAGATTAAAAATTACTGCAATGAATTCCACCTAACTGCCCGAGGATTTGTAGTCCAATTTTGAGTAACTGAATTTACAGGAGAAAACGAAACTGTTGGTCCAGCGGCACTAATACTAATATTGGTGTTTGATGGGCCAATTAAATGTCTATGTCCGTATGAAACTAAAACAGTCGTTTCAAGTCCATTTTGAATTGTTATACCATGCCAAAGGGCAATTGTACTACGAGGTCTTAAGTTGGCGGTTCTATAAACAATAGGAACTCTAACAGCCATTCCGCTTAGTGCAGGTTCGAGTGTTATAAAAGTACCTCTTCGATTATCCCTTGTAACAAAATCAAAGTAAGAACGTATGCCAGGAGCTTCATACCATGCCTGTGCTTGAGCATGAAAAACATTGCATATATTAGCTGTACTTGTGTGTGCAATAGCTAATATATCAACATTGCGAGAAAGAAAAGGTGGTAAAGTGTCCCAAGTAGCTTCGGCTCTAATTTGGAATCTATTTTGGTGTGTTGCTGACGGTCTTGCACGAACTATATCCTTACGAAGCGTAAACATTACTTGGTTTGATAGTGGTATTATATTTGATGTTGTTGTGTTAAAATCGTCTGAATTTTTATAGCTTGAACCCAACAAAAAATTGTTTTCGCTTATCTGTGTTTCAAATCCGCAATCGGAAATCATAAAAAACGATTTTGTTGTTTCAACCGCAACAAAGTTTGTTGCATACAAAACTATCTCAATTGGTGTATTATTAATCTGTTCTTCTGTATCACCAATAGCACGCAAAACCGCTCTACCAATTTGATACTGATTCATTCTTGGAAATGTTTTGCCAAGTTCATCAGCAAACACATCAAGATTGCGAATTTCACGAACAGAATCAAGTCCATCGGTTTCAACAGCAATTTCAACAAGAATGCTATCTTCCAAGCGAGCAATAGTTCTTTCAGTGCGAGCGGTTTCTAAGTTTTCAAATACTAAAATAAATCCAGTATTAAAAACCAACGTTCCAAGCATAAAAACACAGGTAAGTACAAAAGCGAGTGTTCGTTTGTTTACAGCTTTGTTTATGAAGTTTTTCATAATTAAAATTTCCTTTTTGGAGTTTTATTTTTTAACGTTCAGTTGTTTATGAGCCATTCGGCTCGCGTGCGCCCGCAAAAATCACGAACACACGCAAAACCTGCTGAAGGTCAGTTCACCTCGCAAAAGAAAAGGAACGCAACAAAGTGGTACCACGTGGTGATACTCCGTGTTGCGTTGTCGTAAAATGGTAAAAGTGCATGATATTACCCACAGACAGACAGACAGACAGACAGACAGACGCTGACTACTGCACTATTTGCTTGTATAAACAATGTTTTCATGACTGCCTCCTGATAGTTATGGTTGATTACACCACTATTATATCACATTATTTGACAGTTGTCAAGGAGTTTTTGTGTATTTTTTCAAATATTTTTTCAAAAATTTTTTGCAATAGGTTTTTCAAAACACCCCCGCCCCTTGTGCGTACAAGGGGCGGGGGTGTGTTATTCCTCTTTGTTCTTTTCATCAAGGAGAGCTTGGAGTTGCTTCTTGATATTTTGCTGATTTACGATAATGACAGAGCTTGCAAAACTAAGTAAACTAGCAATAGCTATATGCCTTGTCAAGATTAAATGATGCAGATTACCATCATTGCCCCAACCAAAAGGCCCTCCAAACAAAAAACTAATAAATATGAAAGATAAAAAATACAAAACCATAAAGCAACTATATAATAACAAAATTTTCTTAATATTTTTCATAAAAAATCTCGCTTGTAATTACCACAACGGAGGTGGTGTCCAATTTGGGTCAAATCGTGCCACTAATATAGCACCTGGCTGTCTTTTATTATATCTTCTCCGGGGTTTCTATGCCAAGAACGTACAGACCATCTTTGATAATATCAGCAATGGTGTCTGCCAAAAACAGGCGGGCGTTTTTCAGGTTAGGCTCGGCTGTTTTAATAGGACATTCTTTGTACCAGCGGGAAAAATGTTGGCACAACTCGAACAAATAGGTGCATAGGGTGGAGAAATTAAAGTCTTTCAGGACAGATTCAAGGGTTGCTCCGAACAACATTGCCTTTTTCACAAGTTCCCACTCAATTGGGTGGGTCAGCAAAGCCAAGTCGCCCTCTTGCACCTGCATTTCCTCCCCTTGCAATAGGGAGCTGATACGTGCATAGGAATACTGGATATAAACGCTGGTGTCTCCTTGGAAGTTTAGTGCAGTTTCTTTGTCGAAGATGACATTTTTCTCGCTGCCGCACTTGAGAATGGCGTATTTTATTGCACCATAGGCAAGCTGTTTTGGCAAAGTATCCTTTGCTAACAGTTGTTCAAGGTTGCCGTCTTTGCGATGCTCGGCGATGGTGGTTTTTGCGTGTTCCATGGTGTCGTGCATCAGATCCTCAAGCAGCACCACCTGCCCTGCGCGTGTGGACATTTTCCCTTCCGGCAACAGCACAAAGGAGTAGTTGATTATCTCTGCCCCGCCGACGCCAATAAGGCTGAGTGCGGCGTTGATTTGTCTGCCGTACAGCTTTTGATCCTCTCCGAGAACAATAATATTTCTGAACGCATTGTCTGCGGATTTATCAATGTTATAGCAAATATCACGTAGGGGGTAGAGGGAGGTTTTGTCCTTGCGGGTAAGGGGCAAATACGGGTTTTCAGAGTTGATGCCAAATTCGTCAAGGTTTAGGACAAGGCGGTTTTCTTCGTCCTCGAACAGTCTGCCGGAAGCATTCAGTGCCGCCAGCACCTCTTCGGTTTTGCCCGACTTAACATACTCCGACTCGTAGTCGTATTGGTCGTAGAATATGCCGAATTCGTTGAATATTTGCATTTGCCCCTTTACGCATATATCAACAATGCGGGCGAACATAGCAAAAACTTCCTCGTCGCCATTTTCCATGCGCGCCAAAATGTCGAACACTGCATTTTCAAGCTCTTTGTTGACTTTTGCCTCTTCGTTTGCGGCTACGTACAGGTCAAGAAGTTCGCCGAAAGAAATGTCAGTTTTGTCCTTTGTGCAATACACAAGCAGGGCAATTTGCTTGCCAATGTCGTTGACAAAGTATCGCACTTTCACCCGACAGCCCATATATCTGAACAGGCGGACGGTGGCGTCGCCAATCATGGCGTTGCGCGCCCTGCCGATATGGGGGGAGGCGTTCGGGTTCACGCTGGTATGCTCAATGGTGACGTTTTTGGCGGAATATTCCGAGGTGTCAACCAGCGCACCATTTTTGACTGTGTCAAAAAATTCTTTCAGCACTTCGCTTTTGTTAAGGAAAAAGTTCAAGTACCCCCCTGCCACCTCTGTCCGTTGAACGGAGGTGCAAGTGAAGCCCTCTGCAAGGGTGGCGGCGATTTTGTCCGGTGCCATGCGGGCAGTTTTGGCAAACTTGAAGCAGGGCAGGGCAATATCCCCCATGGTTTCGTCCGGGGGGAAAGTGAGCATGGGTAGCAGCTCGTCTGCACTCATGTCCGCGAAGCCAGCATTGGTGGCTGCCTGTGCCACAGCAAAGGCGATTTGTGATTTTATGTTTTTCATAACGCGCCACGCGCGAGGGGAAATCGCGCACAAAATAGTATTAAATTTGTGCTTTCTCTCGCGCGTCCTTTCAGTTGATATTTTCAAACTTATTTCGTTAATGTTGTAATAGACTTGTATCGAAACAAACTTATTGTCTTAATTCAAGCCCTCGGAACGTCATTAGACTTGTGTCGAAACAAACTTATCGTCTTAATTCAAGCTCTCGGAACGTCATTGCAAAGGCGGTTTGTGCCGTGCAATC
>WQSD01000023.1 GCA_009788105.1 Oscillospiraceae bacterium
ACCTTGTGGACTATAAGACGGACCGCTTTCCCGCCACTATGCCCCATGATGCAGTAGCAAAGGAGCTTCGCCGCCGTCACAGTCTGCAACTGGGATACTACCGCCGCGCTTTGGAAAACCTTACAGGGCAAGAGGTGGCACGAACGATTATTTACTCCTTTCATTTGGGGGCTGGTGTGGAGTACCCACCATATCAGGGTGGTACAGACTGTCGATAAAGGTCAAGGTCGTGGGCTGTGCGCCCACACCGCACCACCTTGCCCGCTCACGCATTTCGGCGACCTGCTGGACGGATGTGCAATTATCCTGAGCCTGCTCGGCGGCAAAGCCACCGACACCGCTCAGGGAGCACAAAAACGCAAACCGCCCATACTGTCGCCTTCAGCGCTCACAAGGGCTTTGAAAAAAACTGGACTAAAAACTTTTCTTCGCAAAAGCATGAAATGCTTTTGTATTAAGGTTTTTGAAAGTCCAGAAAACTTTTTGCAAAAAGTTTTTTGGTGGGGTTTGGGGCAACGCCCCAAGACAAAAAAGACTTAGAACCTGTATTCAGTATGGCAAATGTTCGGATATTGTGCAGATTTTCACGCCAATCCAGGCGCGAGGAGGGCGAATATCGGGAATATTTTACTGACGAGCAACGACGAGTGGCGTAAAATATGTCAATATGCGGACTTTTGACACTACTGAATACAGGTTCTTACTTCAAGTTGAAACCCTCCCGTTTGCAGGGAGGGTTTTGTATTCAATAATTTTCCTGCACCCGCTCGAAAAAGGACTTTGGATGGTGACACACAGGGCAATCTTCGGGAGCGGTGGTAACATTCTCGATATGCCCACAGTTGCGACACTCCCAACAGACGGGATTTTCGCTGTGGAACACTTTGCCAGTCCGAATGTTTGCAAGTAGCTGCAAGTACCTGTCCTCGTGGTGCTTTTCAACTGCACCCACATCCTCAAATTGTTTGGCAATGGCTTCAAAACCCTCGGCACGAGCTTCTTCGGCGAACTTTTTGTACATATCCGTCCACTCGAAATGTTCGCCACTTGCCGCGGCAGTAAGATTTTCTTCGGTTGTGCCTATGCCCTCAAGATGACGAAACCACAGTTTGGCGTGAGCCATTTCGTTGTTTGCGGTTTTCTCGAACAGCTCGGCAATTTGCTGATAGCCGTCTTTTCGTGCCTGCGCGGCGAAATAGGTGTACTTGTTACGTGCCATGCTCTCCCCGGAAAAAGCGGCGTGAAGGTTGGCTTCGGTGCGTGAGCCTTTTAGATTCATGTTATTTCTCCTTTAGTGTTGATGTATATATAGTGTTGACACAAAAGCAAAGCGTCATTCAGAGCAAGAAACGAGCTGAGTTAAAGACAAAACTCCCCCTCAAATTGTGAGGGGGAGCTTTTTCCTATTGGATTTTGATTTTGGATTTTTGTCTCCGCGTATGCTACGACATTTTGGCAAGCATACCAGTAAAACGACTTTTTTTGCGAGCGGCAGCATTTTTATGGATAATTCCACGAGAAGCCGCACGGTCTGTTTTAGCTACAAGGTCAGGATACAGCTTTGTAGCAGTATCTTTGTCCCCTGCGGCAACAGCAGCTTCGTACTTTTTAATAAGCGTTTTATGAGCTGAGCGGTACATTTTGTTTTCAAGAGTTTTCTTCTTAATAACTTTAACACGCTTTTTTGCAGATTTAATATTCGGCACTTTTCATCCTCCTTGAAACATTTAACAGCATAATTTCATTGACAAAGGCAATTATATCACATATTATTGCCTTTGTCAAGTGTTTTTTTGTTTTTTGTTGCGAAAATTATCCGGTAATACCAGAGCGTTCAATCCCTTGTATCAATTTACGCTGGAAGAACAGATAGATAATGACAAGTGGAATAATAATCATCAAACCTGTTGTATTACGAATTGTTGCATGGAATAATTCCTCTCCACCTGTTCCGGTTTGAACAGCGATAGAGGCAGGAATTCTTGCAATAATGTCCGGAAGCAACCTTGCTTGCCCTGCCACTTGACGGAAGAAAAGTCTTGCATAAAACTCATCCGTCCATTGCCACGAAAACGACAGCAGAAACACTGTAATCATCATAGGAACCGAAAGGGGAAGAATAACTTTGAAGAATGTGCGCAAAACGCCAGAGCCATCAATGTACGCCGACTCTTCTAACTCGTCTGGCACACCCTTGAAATACTGTCTAAAGATGAAGATAAACAGTCCGTTCTTAAATCCAAGGCCGGTGAGCGAAAGCATCATTAGCGGAGCGTACGTGTTCATCAAGTTAAGAGGCGACGCTCCAACCAGACCAAGTATTCCTGGTGCTCCAAGCAAGCCAAGATCCCATAACAGGTCAAATCCGCCCATGTGATTTTGCATTGACAAGCGTAGCATTTCGTGAGGGATAATAAGAGAAACAATCACCGCTGCCATTATCAGCCCATTACCGCGAAACTTAAACTTTGCAAGTCCGTAACCAATAAGGCAACACACAGCCATTTGAAAGAACGCAGCCAAAAAACTGATTAACGCTGTCATTCCCAATATTGGAAAGAAGTTGTTTTCAGCGATAATTGCTGAATAGGTTGCAAGGGTAGGGTAACGGGGAATCATCCGCACTGTAATATCCACAACATCCGCATGGGTCATGAATGAACCTGCAATCATTGTGAAGAACGGGAGCAAGATGACAAACGCACCTCCCAACAGTAACATAAATCTAAAAAATCGAAATATTACTGAAAAGAAGAAATTCCATCTTAAATATTTTATAGAATTTCGCTTAATCCATGATGTGCGCTCAAAATCTGCTTTGATTTTCACATTTTTTTTCTTGCCTTCATTAGCCGGCTTCAGCTTTTCGGGCTTTGCTTTTTTGCCTTTTTCGATTGGCATCAACTTTTCATCCATGTAAGACACCTCTTTAATTGGTAAGGGCAACATTTATTGTTCGACCCTTGTTTGGCTGTATTTTGGGCGTGCCTTCCGCGCTAAATAGTGGTATTGCGTGTTCCACCAAGATAGAAGACCCACTCATTTCAAGTATCCTGCTAATCTCTGCGTTGGTAAAAGACAAACGCCGACATAACTCCCATAACAAGCATAATGATAAGACCAATAACTAACAAATAGAACCAGCCCATTGCAGTCGCAATAGTCGCTCCTTCTGCGTAAAAGGTGCGGGAAATCTCTCCCATGATGGTGTTATTGGAAGCAGTAAAGAAGTCAATAATTGAATAAACTGTATTTACCAAAATCATTGGTGAAATCATAGGGAATGTTATTTTCCAGAAGGTTTCCCACGAGGTTGCACCATCCATGCGACACGATTCGTAAACTTCTGCAGGGATAGCCTGTAACCCGGCAAGGAAGATTAGAATTTGCACTCCCGAGCGGTTAATAATATCAAATATCGCACCCATGATTTCAATAACAAAGTCTGTCATGAAATCCCCAATCGCCATGATTTGGAACAGGGCTTCTACCTGCCACCCAACAATTGCGCTGGCGGCAGTAGGTTCTGCCATCGCACTTCCTCCGTCACCATACGCTACGCCAACCATGATATTTCCCTGCGCAAGGGTGTCCATTAGTCCTGTAGCAATAATGACAGGTACGAAATATATTGCACGGAATGCGGCGCGCCCCATCATTTTTTGGTTAAGAAGCACGGCAATAAAAAGCGAAAACACAACAACTGGCGGAATAGTAAATGCAAGCTGTCTTAATCCACTAACTAAATGGTTTTCAATAAAACCTAAATTGCCATCTTCTGTGCTACCAAGTGCAGTAACATAGTTGCGAAATCCAACATTTGTAACTTCGTTTACCCCTTCTGCGGCAACATGTCGAATACTGCTAAAGCTGAAGTTAATAGAATTAACCAAAATCGGCACATATATAAAAATCAAGCCAATAAGAAGCGGCAAAATAAATAGCCACCCTGAGCGTGATTTTATTTTTTCCAAAGACTTGCTTTTACGCTTTCTTTGCGGTGCCTTGGGCTTTGTTTTGGGCACACTTTCCTTTACTAATTCAGCCATGAGAACTCTCCTATGGTAGCACCTGCTTTAGAGGTGCTTGTGGATACTATGGGATTGTTTTGGTGTTTACATAAACAATCCCATAGTTGTTGTAAAATTAAATGCTTACGCTTACGGATTTATTCGGATAAATCCAAGCGCCGGAACGGTGTGCGTTGTACCATCTACAACTGTTGTAATTTCAAACTGGTTGTAATTGATAATAAAACGAACTTCGTTTTCGTATGTTGTCATTACAATTGACGAATCTTGCACTGTGTAACGAGTAGGGATAAAGTTTCCGTATTCGTCATATTGTGCTTCTTGCTCCGTGGCGTAAGTCAACCTTGTTAGTTCGTAATGCGCTCTTGCAGACTCAAGGGATAAAGCAGTAGCAGCAATGTTGCGATAGAATGTGTTCGCAACATTTTCCGCATCAATTCTGCCTTCTGCTACCAAGCGAGCGTGCAACTCTGTTGCATTGGTGTAGGCACGCTGTGCTTCTTGGTATAATCCGTATGCAATGCCAATAATAATTTCTGCACGTTGGGCGAATTCTTCGCGCTCCTGTTCGTTTGGAACACGTTCGCCAACAATAAATTCGTGACTAATCATAAATTGGTCTTGCAAGTCAGCAAGATTTTCGTTCAGAACATTGTAGATTGCCACAATCTCGTCAAACCAAATGTTAAAGCCGATAGAGAAATATCGCGGCAAATAGTTCATAAGAACATGTGAGTTCCGATAAGCTACAGTAAAGTGCGGTGCAGAGCCATTTTCAATAGCACGCAACACTTCTATTTCTGTGGAACTAGACATATTTAGCGGACGACCTGCAAAGTTTGTAGAGCCTTGCAAAACCATTGCCATGAACGGCACGCTACCATGTGTCCCTCGCAGATTACTACTTGTCAACGGCATTGACATAATGTGGTCTGCATATTGGAACACGTACGCATTACCGGCGTCAACCATCACACTGCGATGCCTGTCGCCTACTTGTGCCATAGCGGCAAGTGTGCGCTCGACTGCTCGTTGTGCGTCTGCCCTGTTGTATGGTCTATCCTCGTTAAAGTCAGAGTTTAGCATACTTCCAAGCTGACGAGATGCCACGGATACTGTGGGGAAATTCTCAAGATGTGTAGCAAGCTGATCAAAGAAATATTGATACACACCAGGGGAAACAATAACTCGAACTCCCATAAGTCTACCACTATTATCACGAGCCGCCGAATACATTTGGGTCACGATGTTGTATTCAATTGAAACAAGACCACGCATTCCGTTAATTGCTCTGGCACTGTGTCTGCTTGTTCTATAACCTCCACCTAAACCTAAGAATCCGGTTCGGTGGTTTGCAGTACTTTGTGCTGTAACTAAGTCAAACTCTAAGAAAACACCTATGTCCCGTGCGTCAGCAAAATCCACGAAATCAGCAAATCCATCATCTCCGCCAACTGCACTTTCAAAGTTTAGTCTGTTAGGAATTGCCGAGGCTAATCCACCGTTTGCAAAACCATATAAACGGAAATTCAAGTTAGTAATTCCTTCTTCGCTAAGACGCTCGGTCATTGACATCATGTCTTCAAAGGTTGTAAGTGGAGTGTTTCTCCACACAGGGAATGTTAGGAATTGATCACGAGTCGCCAACGTTCCCAATGTTTCGATAAACAGCGGCATATCACTATTTGCATTTTCAATTCTGGTTAAAACGCCAGTATAATGCAAGAATGTGCGGTAAGCATCTGCCATTCCGGAAACACTTGCTTCAAACTCGCCTTCTTGGTCACTAAGCATAAAATATCGAATGGTGTAGTTACCGGTAAATCTGCGGCGAGATACAACAGTCCAAAAAGATTGATGTCCAACTCCCATTGCGTCAGCAATGTCAAACCTATCCCATTGGCGTGGTGTTACAGTGATAAAGGAGGTGTTGTAAAGGTGAGTAATACCGCCGTGCCTTGTTATAAACTCGGACAATGCAGCTCCTTCAGTAACAACCGCAAAAAATCCTTGTCGATTGCTTACTGCTGTAACTTCATGCTCTTCTTGCTCATTATTGTCGTTATCATTGACGTCGTTATCATCGTCATTGTCGTTATCGTTGACATCGTTATCATTCACGTCGTTTTCGTCGTCATTATCATTATCATTGCCGTCGTCGTTAGTGTCATTATCATTCACATCATCGTTTGTATCGTTGACATCATCGTTATCGTTATCGTATGCGTCGTCATTGTCTTCATCGTTGTCATCCGCAGGTGGAGGCGGTGGCGGAGGCGGTGGTGGTGGTTCTTCGCCCGGTGGACGAGGAATATGCACCGTACCATCTTCGTATAAGTATCGAATCACATTTGATACCACACCAAATCCCGGCATTCGCAACGCATAGTTTCTGGGGTTGTGGTGTCTGTTATCAGACGCACCCGGCATTCCGGGAACATCCAAATAAATTTGGTCAAGACCATACATCATTCCCCTGAACACTGTCATAGAACTATATCGAGTGTCCTCGGCGCGTATCAATGTGCCCGAACCGTCAGGGAAAAACGTGTATCCGTCAAATTGGTTATGTGCCGCTCCCATAAACGGAAGAACTTCAATATGGTTAAGCTGGAAAAATTCTTCGTTAAATGAAATGCTATTTGCTGGCAGGCGAACAATCAGCCCGTCTGAATCAAGTCTGAATTCGAGAGCCACACGGAAAACAGGATTTACTTGAATTGGCATGGTAAACTCGGTAACTCGGTGTGCTTCCTCTACTTTTTCAAGGGTCCATTCCATTCTACGGAAAATTATCTCAAGGCGGTTTCTGTTTGGTCCGGAAATTGCATCCCAAGAAGCCGCTCTTATTCTAAAATGACCATAATTTTGAGGGCGAGTGAACACTGGGCGTTCTTCAAGCATCTCGCGTCTTCGTGCTTCTGGTTGACTCCATGGGTCAACCAAGACATATATACTAAGTCTTCGGCTTATGTCAATATCTTCCATATAAACCGGATTCTGTCTAACATAGGTGTCCCAATATTCGTATTCAACCTCGATAGGCAAAATGCGACGCTCGTCAAGTTGCCCAATGATATAACTAACTCGTATTCCGTTACGGATTTCTGAAACAGAAATTTGACCGCGAACAGCAGCTTCTGTAAAGGACATAAACTCACGAGTATGTCCGGTACGAACTTCGTTAAAGTTTACCACTAATTGCGACAACAAATGATTAACAGGACCAACAATCAATCCTTGTTGTGCAACATCATATGGGTTTGAAAACAGAACGTCACCTGTGTTGGTGTTGCGAACAGCCACTTCCCCTGTTATGCGATTAGCCCACAGCTCAAACTCGTTATATGTTTCAAAAAGCTCCATTGAATTCAGCTTTTGCTCCGGATAGTAAAAGTGAGCAAAGCGTCGTTGTTCAGCTTCGTAAATCTCAATAACACCGCCAACGTTATCATTATCATTGGCATTGTTGTTCTCGCTGTCGTTAGCATTGTCATTGTCGTTATCAACCTCGTCTGCTGAAACAGAAAACGTTAATACAAAAGGCGACGCTGACATTAGCATAACAACCAGCAATAACAGAGCTATGACCCTTATTCTTGTTCTTTTTATCATGGTTCGCGGTCACGCGTGAGGGAAAACCGCACACAAAAAAGTGTAAATTTTGTGCTTTCTCTCCCGCGTCCTTTCAGTTGTTATTTTCAAACTCACTCCGTCCAAGTTAATAAAGCCAGATGTAGTGTTTTATCTTTGTTCTTTGTATTTTAGCAGAAACATTATCGCATTGACAACTCAAGAACAATGTTGGCAACAAACGACACCATTCGTATAATAAGTCCGGTAAACATTGCCGCAAGGAACATGATTATTGTCATTCCGGCAATTGTAAAGGTTATGGTGACAATGTTTTTTAGTATGCTGTAGTCGTGTGTTACCATCATACCAAAGAACAACAGCAGACCAAACCAAACCCAACCAATTGACATAATAATGTTTACTACGTCCGCTTCTTGTAGGGATAGCGGGTGGGTGATAATTGTTGCAACAAAGAATGCAATGGCAAGTGGTGCTGTTGCGTAACCTAAGGCAATAAAAATGTCTTTGAAGCTGCCTTCACCATCAAATAGCGTTGTTAAGCACCAGTTTGCTGCTGCAAAAATGATAAGCGGTAGCATAATGGCGAAAAAGCCCCACAGCATATTCATGTTGCCTGCGACAAATCCAGTAAACAGCCATGAACGTCCAACAAAGTTGTAAGTATACATGAAAACAGTTAGAGAAAGCCAGAATATTGCCCCTCGAACGCTTCCGCGCTTTTCCCGTTTCAAATCCCAGAACCCATCAAAGAAACGGAACATTATATGAAACGCGAATGTAACTTCACGAACAAATCCTCTTTTCCCGGTCATGTAAATTGCACTTTTGTTAATTTTGGCAACGATTTTCATGAAAACTGTTACAAACACAATAATAGCGATTGCACCAAGAATAACCCAACCAATATTTGCCTCAATAATTTCGGAACGTAGAATTCTAAACACGTCGGAATATCGCGATGTATCCCCAACAGCACGGAACATTTCTCTTGCGGCTTCCCATTCTCCGTTACGAAGATGGGAAAGACCGATTCCAACATAGGCTTGCCCAAAGTTATTGTTTTGGCGAAGAATAACTGTCCAGTATTCTAATGCTTCCATGTAGCGGCGTTGGTTTGACGCGGCTAAAGCAGAAATCAATGTATCTCCGTATGGAGTGCGGCGAAACACTGTAATTGAGTTTGTTTGGCTGTCCAATACTAATATATCAGTGCCTTGGTAATCAACTCCAACAATGTTCAAAAGGTTGCCCATTTGGTTTCCGCGGTCACCAAAACCAAACAGCAGACGACCGTTTTCGTCGTAAGTCATAATGCGGCTTGTGTCATTATCTACAATAGTAAATGTCCGCTCTGGTCCTGCGGCCACGTCAACAAAATTTCTTCTTGAGTAGGTTGCCGAAGCACCGAACCCGCGAAATGTGTGCCCAATTTGTTCGTGACCAGGGGCCACTCCCCCGTGCCTGCGCATAACATCAATGCCGGTTGCGTTCAACAGGCGAACAGGGTTGCTAAGTCCGCGGTCTGTTACCGCAAGCAAAAGCCCTTGGTGGTTGCTGGTAATGTTGTTAAAGGGTGTAGAAATAATTTCTTGAGCTTCTGTTTCCATGCCAAAAATGCTACGAAGCTGAGCCGCAATAGTATCGCCAACACTCCCGGCGGCACGCGGCGCACCGATAAATTGTGAGAACGAGCCATCCGGGTCAAGAGAAAGAATGCCTTCGCCTGTACCAGCCGATATAACAAACAATCGTCCGTTTCTATCAACAACTAAAGATACTGGAAGATACGTCGTTCCGGGAGGAAATACGTCCGCACGAGGTGCCGGAATGTTTCTGAGATATGGCGCATAATACGAACCCCTTGCATCCAAACGAGGTGTTCCAAACACAACAATTCTTCCGTTTTGTGTGTCTGATACATATATACGATTGTCTATAACATAAACGCCTCGTGGTCCAGAAAGAGAGTCATCTACGCCTTGTGAATTAACAAAAGTGTCTAATTGGTATACAACATTGAATTGTCTGTCAAAAATTACAATGCGATTATTTTGAGGGTCGGATATATAAACCCTGTAATCATCGTCAACGTGAATGTCTGTTGGTGTATTAAAGGGAACACTCAAGCCCAAATCAACACTGTCCAATGTTCTGTACGGCAAATATGCGTCCGGAGAAGCAACCGTGATACCCTCACCGCGCACATTAAAGCTGGTGTAATTTGGACGAGCAACAGACGTCACCCCTCCCATAAGTAGAAGCAAGCATAATATTAATGCTGATATACGAATTGCTTTTTTCATGTAAACCTCGCCGAGGACTTTTGTCCTCTAATTAAATGAAAGTTTTGGATTAAAAATGCTGACGCTTATTACTCTTTAACTCCCGAACTACTCATAGTTTCAATAACTTTTGATTGGCTGATAACAAACACTATGACCGGGACAACCAGCATAACCACGGATGCCGCCATTGCTGCACCTTGGCGCAGAACTCCTACCGCCAAAATCTGACCGATAGCATAGTTCAGTGTTTTCAGCTGTTCGCTATAGATAAAGATTGACGCACCTTGGTTCCACAATCCTTGGAAAGAGAAAAGAATTGCAGTGTATAACGCAGGCTTTGCCATTGGCATAACAATTTTGGAAAAGGTACGAATTTCTCCGGCGCCATCAATTCTTGCTGCTTCAATAACAGTCTCTGAAACATTGGCGTCCATAAACTGTTTCATCAAAAACACCCCTAAAGTTGCACCCCATACCGGAACAACAATCGCCGCAAAGGTGTCAATCAAACCAAGGAATGACATCATAATGAAAACAATCAATCCTGTAGCAACAGCGTGAAACATTAGAGACTTAAATACAAACCAGAACATTATTTTTTTGCCCGGTATCGGCACTCTTGAGAATACATATGCCGCCATTGAACCAAAAAACAGTTGCCCCGCTGTACCTAATACAGTTAGTAGGATTGTGTTAAATAAATAACGAGAAAATGGCACCCAGCTTGTTCCAAGCAGATTAAACAAGTCTGCAAAATTTTGTAATGTTGGATTTACAACATACATACGAGGAGGGA
>WQSD01000024.1 GCA_009788105.1 Oscillospiraceae bacterium
AATTACGACCATTTGCNGACAAAAGAGCTTAATCGCTTGGGTATGCATGTAATGCGGTTCACAAATGCCCAAGTTGATAGCAATTTCAAGAATGTATGCGAAACAATTCAAAAATGGATTGATGAAAATGTATGATAGCCAAAACACTTGTCTTAGGCGTTCGCAGAACACATCTTTGAAAAGCCAAAACACCCGTCAGTCGGAAAACCACCGACTGCCACCCTCTTTGAAAAAGAGGGCTAAGGTCAAAACCAAGGTCAAAACCAAGGTCAAAACCAAGGTCAAAACCAAGGTCAAAACCAAGGTTAAAACCACCGTTATCTAACCTCCACAGAGGGAATCATAAAAACACAACAGGAGAACTAACAATGGGACTAATCAGAGCAGCGGCAGGGTCCATTTCAGGAGTGCTTGCCGACCAGTGGAAAGAATTTTTCTACTGCGAATCAATCGCAACAGATGTATTGTTGCAAAAAGGGGCTTTCCGTGTTAATCCGCGGTCAGCCAACACACGAGGCACGGAAAACATCATCTCCAACGGCTCGATTGTAGCAGTTGCCGACGGGCAAGCCATGGCAATCGTTGAGCAGGGAAAAGTGGTGGAATTTTCAGCCGAACCGGGAGAGTTTATCTTTGACTCCACTACCGAGCCGTCGATTTTCCACGGCAGTCTTGGCGACCGCATCGGAAAAACATTCAGAAACATAGGCAAACGCTTTACTTTTGGCGGAACTGCCCCCACCGACCAGCGGGTGTATTACTTCAACCTGAAAGAGATTACAGGGAACAAATACGGCACACCTGCGCCAATTCCCTTCCGTGTTATCGACAGAAATATCGGGCTGGATATTGATATTTCCATTCGCTGTAACGGGAATTATTCTTACCGCTTGACCGACCCGATTTTGTTTTATACCAACGTGGCGGGCAATGTGGCACAGGCGTATCGCCGTGATGAAATTGACTCACAGCTAAAAGGCGAACTGCTTACCGCCCTCCAACCGGCATTTGCGAGAATAAGTGCCTCCGGAGTGCGATACAGCGAAATTCCTCTACATACACAAGAGTTGGCGAACGCCCTTAACGAAGAGCTTTCGCAAAAGTGGGGGGAGCTTCGTGGTATCGAGATTTCGTCTTTCAACGTGAAGAGCGTGACTGCATCCCCTGAAGACGAGCAGATGATTAAGGAACTGCAACGCAAAGCTGTTATGCGTGACCCCGGCATGGCAGGTGCGACCCTTGTGACGGCGCAAGCAGACGCAATGCGTGCCGCCGCCGCCAACGAGGGCGGGGCAATGATGGGCTTTCTTGGCATGAATGCCGCCATGGGCGCAGGCGGGGGAGCGAACCCGGGTGCGTTCTTTGACATGGCAGCACAACAGCAAGCGGCACAACCTAACCAAAATATGGCTGGGTCAGCCGCACCGGCTAATCCCTCCGGCGTGGCTGGGTGGGCGTGTTCTTGCGGGCAGACCAACAGCGGACGCTTCTGCTCCGAGTGCGGTTCGGCTCAGCCAGCCCCTGCGGGCGCATGGAAATGTGCCTGCGGTGAAACCAACACGGGGCGATTCTGCTCTGAATGCGGCTCACCGCAACCAGCGAGCGACACATGGAAATGCAGTTGCGGCAACGACAACACAGGACGCTTCTGTGCGGAGTGTGGCAAGGGCAGGGAGTAGGAATATAACTGTATGGGCGGGTGCAAACCCGCCCATTTGAACAGCAGGGGACGCACCTGTGTGACAATCTTGTGTAGGGGCGGCAATCTGCCGTCCGTTTGTTGGGTGCGAATGACGAGGCAGTTATCTGACTTTGTTTTCTCAACCATACATAGAACCCCACAACTACGTCGGATATTGCGCTTTGTGATGCGGCGTGATATACTCAAACCACACCATCAAAAAGGAGCATATCATGAATCTAAAAGAATTCGGACAAAATGTGCGGTTTCTACGCCGTGAAAGCAACATTTCACAGGAGGAACTGGCGGCGGCACTTGGAGTGTCGTACCAAGCTGTGTCAAAATGGGAGCGTGGGGAAAGTTTGCCTGACATTGCCATGGCGCCGCAAATCGCCATCTATTTCAATGTCACATTAGATGAGCTGTTTGGCATGGAACAAGAAAGAAGAAACAAATCCATTGCAGAAATTCAAGAAAAAAGCGACAAAATCATGAAAGAGCAGGGGTCAGCGGCTTCTATTGAATTTCTTAAAGGCGTGATACACGAGTATCCGTATGCACATAATTTGTGGCTACAATATGGATATAGACTGGGTGGGCTGGAAATCATAGGAGATGCCCCGACTAACGAGCAAATGCACGAAGCAATAGCCGTGTTTGAAAAAATTATTTCACGGAAAGCACCGGAGTATTTCACCACCCGAGCAATTCACGGAATATCTTATATTTATCACAAATTTGGCGATGATAAAAAAGCGATAGAATACGCAGAAAAATTGCCAAGTGAGATTTTAACAAAAGAAGCGATTGTAACCTCATATTTGCACGGTGAGGAGCAAATTTCCGCTATACAAAAACAGTTAAAACGCTACATTTCTCAGTTTTTAAGTATCACAAGGTTTGCGGGAATGACGGACATATATGATTATCACATAAGCGACCCAAATGTTTTCGGATATAGTGCAGAAGAGCGGATAAAAATTCTTGAAAAAGGCATTGAAGTGGCGAAACTATTCACGGACGACGGCGATTGGCACTTTCAGCCAATTCGCATATCCGTGAACTATCGTAGTATGGCGGTTCTTGCGTGTACCATAGGGCAGTACGACCAAGCCCTTGATTATATTGAAAAATCAGCTGAATTTGCCCTTGAAGATGGGCGACTGAAGAAGTCCGGAAAGAAAAATAAACACAAATCAGTGCTGCTTAACAGGCATAATGTTATCACCGAGGGTTGGGCGGTGGCTGATATGTTGAATTGGTTGAATAGAAATTGTTCAAGCACAGGTTCAAGTGCATTACAGCCAATACGTGACCACGAGCGATTTGTTGCGGTTGTGGAGAGGTTACGTTCGAGTTTGTAGGGGCGGCAATCTGCCGTCCGTTTGTTGGATTGCACGCTGAAAATCACGCTCTAACACGTCACCTCCTCAACCCACGGTTAAGTCCACCTAACCAAATTTTATATAGACTTCCCGTTTCCTATCCTGTATACTGTAATTGTTCGATAAAACAAACCTTTGGAGGAAACTATCATGAACATCGGAACAAAAATCAAAGAATTGCGTAAAAAGCAAGATGTGACTCAGGAAAAGCTGGCGGATTATTTGAACCTGTCATATCAAGCGGTGAGTAAGTGGGAGAACGGGCTGGCGTACCCCGACATCACCCTTGTGCCTGCGTTGGCGAACTTTTTCGGGGTGAGCGCGGATGAGCTATTGGGGTTGCGGTGCAGCGAGGACGACGAGGAATTTCACAACTATAGTGAAACCTATAAAAACAACGGCAATCAAGGCAAAGTTGCCGAAAATATTGAGCTGTGTCGCAAAGTGATTGAAAAACATCCGCGTAGCTTCAAATGGATTTCAAATCTTGCAAGAAGTTTGATGTCCCATTACTACCATAAATATGGCGGAAGCTATGGCGACAAATCAAAAGTAATAATTGATGAAGTCATATTGCTTTGCGAACGCATTCGCGAAGATTGTACAATAAATGAATTGCGGCATGACGCAATGCAAATGCTTGTATTTGCGTATAGCGAAGAGGGGAAACATGATTTTGCAGTCAACATCGCCGACGAAATGCCAACTTTGTGGATTTCAAAAGAAATTTTACTTGCATGTGCAAAGGAAGGCGAAGAGTGTGTTTGTCAAGAGCAGGATAACTTGATGAATTTGATTGATTTAAGCGACCAATGTCTAAGATCAATAGCTACCCATGACGAAAAATTGTCCGCAGATGACAAGATTAAAATCTACGAGACCCGAATTAAACTGTTTGATTTGATATTTGACGGCATTGAAAATACGCTGTTTTATAACAGCAGAGTTTACAGCAGCTACTATTGTCTTGCAGAGATTTATTGTGGTGACGAACACTTCGACACAGAAAAAGTGCTTGAAAATCTGCTACTTTGCGAAGCTGCAATTATTAGGTACGAAGCCGAGGAAGCTGGCACAGGGCAAAAGTATAAACCCGTGTTTTTGAACAAACAAAAGACGAACCCATCAAAAATCGTCAAAAACTATGAGCATAGTTTGTTGAAGACGATGTACGACTATATATCAGACGACTTATTTAACAAAGTTAGAAACCACCCCGAATTCATCACACTCATGGCGCGGTTGGAGGGGGCGAAATAGCCAAAAATCCCCCTGCGTAATACGAAAAATCAACCTGCGTCACCTATTGCTTGTGACCCTACGTAATGTGGTATCATCTTCTCGAAAGGAGTAATCTATGTCAACTTACACTACCGGAGAAATGGCAAAGTTATGCGGCGTCACTGTGCGAACCGTGCAATTCTACGACCAAAAGGGCGTGTTGCACCCATACGCCGAAAGCGAAGGCGGCAGGCGCATTTACAACGATGACGACCTGACCAAGCTACGCCTTATTTGCACTCTGAAATCTCTTGGGCTGTCACTTGATTCAATAGGCGGCATTCTGCAAAGCGAAATGTGCGGTAAAATTCTGTCGCTTTTACTTGAGGAGCAAGAAAAACAGCTGTCAGAAGAGATTAGCGAGCGGCAAAAACAGCTTGAAATGATAGAAATTATCAAAGAAAGCATTGCAAACCAGACCATTATCTCGGCAAATTCAATTCTTGGCGTAGAAGACACTATGGAAAAGAGGAAAAATAGCAGGGGAAGAAAAAAGCTGGCGTTAGTTCATGCTTTAGTAGGACTTTTGTGCGTCACACAAATTGCGTTTTTGGGGTGGCTTGTGTGTTTGGCGACAGAGGGAAGATGGTGGCCTATTGTGGCGTACCTGTCTTTCGGGGCGTTTGGGATTGTTGTTTCTCTTGTCGCTCTAAAGGGCAAAGAATACATCTGCCCCAAGTGTGATGCGGTCTTTAAGCCGCCGTTGTGGCGTGCCTTTTTCACCACGGGCAACAACAAAGTCCGTTGGACGAAATGCCCCGACTGTGGGCATAAAGACTGGTGCGTTATTCGTAAGCGGGAGAAGGCGTAAATGATAAAAGGGAGCGAAAGCTCCCTTTTTATATTATACTTCTATCCCAATGACCCGTCAAAATTACGCCGACTGTAAAGTAATCTACAAAACGAAACCTTTCGAGCTAATTTTGTTTATCGTGCAAAGGAATATTTGACACAAAATTTTCAAAAAAGTCTTGTATTTTGTCGAAAAGCGTGATATAATATATAGTGAATTTATAAAACTTGAATAAAGGAACGAGGGAGCATGAGAAAGATATTATCAATAGGATTAGCGGTATCAATGGTATTTTCGATATTTATGTTGCTTGTTGGATGTGCCAACGAAAGCAATGGTGACGATGTAAGTGACCACGAAAGTACAAATGACCCAAATAATGGGTCTGTGATTCCAAACGACAGCACAAGGGAATTTGAAATTAACGGCATTTATTGGATGATATTGCAAGATAACCGTCCGGTGCAAAACACTACGATTACGAATGGTGCGGGACAAATTGTTACCAGTGATGGAACAGGCACAGTGCTTATTGTAACACGGGATGTTCACGGAGGCGGACAAGCATTTAATGAAAGCGGGTATTTTGATGCCATTAACAATACGACGTTGCGTTCTGGCTTGAATTCTTGGTGGAATGACAATGTTGTTTCAACCGAGCTTGCTGGAATGGCACGTGGTGCGACTGGTGCGAATCTTGATGTGCGTACAAGTGCGGTGTTAGGTGGCAACTGGACTCCGTGGACTGAATGGGCTGGCGAGGACGAAGTCTTGGGAGTGACGACGCCAGCGAACGAGGCTGTTGCCAATGCAAGTGCGCTGTTTGTTCTCAGCGTGTCCGAAGCCAATAGATATTTCGGGAACTCGGGTATCGGAAATAATGCGGCACGGGTTGCCAATGGTTACGGCACGGATACGCCGATTTCTTGGTGGTTGCGTTCACCGGGGGATGCGGCTGTGAATCCTGTGGCGGCTGTGGATTTTTTGGGAACAGTAACTACCAAAGGACCTAACGCGGTTTCTGTAGGAGATGTTAGCACAGGATTTCGTCCTGCATTGTGGATAAGTTCGTAGTATATAAAGTAGCATATGTTATAGAGTGTTATATAAAAATGAAGTGTTTGATAATAGGGATTGACCTTAATCCCTATTATCAAACACATAAAATATAAAAACTTGCATTTTAAGGAGAAAAGCATGGAAACAATTTTGAAAACAAGGGAATTCGGGACAAGAAGATTTATCAGTCTTATATTGGCGATAATGATGATTGTTCTTGTGATTCCTTTTGGTGCAGTTGGAGAGATGGCAGGGGGAGTTGATGTTAGTGTAGGCAACCCACCTTCGAGCAATGTCACCAGCAATAATGTTGTTGCACCAAGAACAGGGATAATTCATCCAATTGAGGATGAAACCGATTTAGTTGCCTTTTTGCAGGGAACGCTTGGCGGAAACGCTGATACCTTTGTTCTTACAAGGGATATGGTGTTGACTGCAGGCATGGGCGTTTTCCAAGGTCGCGGGATTATAGGCGGCGAAGTGTTCACAGGGCTGTTTGACGGTGCGGGACACACAATTACAGGGCTACAACTTGCGAATGCGGCAGGTGCGGGCTACTCTTTCGGGTTTATCCGTGAGGCTGGTTTCGGTGCTGAAATTCGCAATGTCACATTTACAAACGCTACATATACTAATGTACCCTTGGCGGGTTGGAATACCGCTGTTGGTGGCGTTGGTATTATTCTTGGGCGTGCAGTTGGTGGTGCGGTTGCTATTAGCAATGTTACCACAACCAGCACAATCACCTTTGGAGCAGGTGCGGCACAAACTAACAAGCGGGTTGGTGGTCTTGTTGGTATAGTGGCGGCGGGAGCTACTTTGAATGTTAGTGGAGTGGATGTAACTGCTAATCAAATTACCATCGCTGCAGGAATGGGCGGAAACTTTGCCGGTGGTATACTTGGCGAGAATAGCGGCGTGTTCAACTTGACTGCGCCAAATGGACAAGTAAACTTGGTTGATGTTTACATCGCACGTGCAGGCACCGGATGGTGGATAGATGCCGGTGGAGTATTGGGTAGAAGCTCGGCTGGCAATGTAACAATTCGAGATACAATTGTTACAGGTGTCGTCACAACTCGTCAAACGGGGGGTGGTTTAATTGGTCATACTGTTGCTGTTGCCGGCATTACAAGAGTTTACGATTCAGCTAATTATGCGACAATCGTAGCCCTTAATCCCGGTACAGGTACAGCTAATAGACTGGCTGTCAACGAGGTTGGTGGTATAATTGGATTTGCAAACAACCAAACTTTCCTTACTTCGGTTGAAAATACCGGGCATATTCTTGCTTCTCGTACCGGTGGTCGTGCCGCTGATGAAGGTGTAAGACAAGGTGGCATTGTTGGTCGGTCAATGAACCGCATAGAAATTAGAGATTCGGCAAATTACGGAACCATACAACGTACTGGTGCTGCTAGTAATGGCGGCAATAGAATTGGCGGTATTATTGGACGCGCTCAGCATCCTGCTGCTGTTGCTAACCAAGTAATATACCTAAACGGAGTCACAAATTTCGGCTTAATTAGCGACGGTGGAGCAGCTCCTGTTGCTGGTGGTATTATCGGACACACGTCAGGCGGCGGGAACACTACGTCGCGTATGACCATTCGCAATGCACGAAATCATGGTACTGTCCGTGCCGCAGGTGGTGGCGAAAGTGGCGGTGGTGGTGGTATTCTTGGCTGGAATCAGACAAGAAATGCACTAATTGAATACACCGTTAATCATGCTCGCGTTGACCATATTGGCACGAGCGGCATGGGTGGAGTCGGCGGTATCGTTGGACAAAACCGTGCGGAAGATTTGACCATTCGCAACACAGGTAACGAAGGTCGTGTGCATCATCCGGGCAACGGAAGCAGAGGTATCGGCGGGATTATCGGGCAAAATCGTGGTACCAGATTGTTGATTCAAGCTACGTACAACTCTGGACAAATATCCAACGGTGGTGCTGGTGGTAATGGTTGGAGACTGGGTGGATTTATTGGTCGTCAAAGAAGCGGGACAGTAGTTATTGATGGCTTTTATAATATCGGTCCGATTACATCTAACACCGCCAATCGCGGTTCTGGTGTTGTCGGCAGACGTACTGGTGGTAGCGTAACTATACGTAACGGTTTTGTTGCGGCGCACTCGCACGGAGTACAAGTTTACAGGTCACATAATGACGCTAACAATCGCAGTGGCGGAGTACGTGTAGCTAATGCGAGTTTCTCTAATGTTTACATTGTGAATACTGTTGGTGCTCCTTCAGGAACAACCAACATAAATAGATTACAAACGAATCGTACAGGCATCGTGTTGATTGATGCTGACATACTGACACTTGGTATTCTACCGGGTGTTTCCGGTGGTCCATGGCGTGTTGGTATCGATGGACAAGAAGACTATCAAAGCACGTTGCCATACTTTGCTTGGCAAGTGCAGGGGATGACATCCAGCGGATTGTCACCACAATTTTTCAATGAAATTACCCCTAATGCTCTTAATAGTCCTGCAACACCGGCGACAGGGAGTACTACTCTTGCAGTTAGCGGTGTGTTTAATCAATGGCAAACAAGACAGTTCGCTCCAAACTTCGCTCCTGGGTGGAGTGCGACGGGGAACAATAGTCGTCCCACGGCTACAGGTATAAACTTCAACGTAACGGCTCCACACGTAAATAGCAGACTGACTTGGGGATTGATAAGCCTGAGGGGAGTTGTTGGTTTTGGTGCAATTCCAGAGGATACATTTATTATAACTCTGGTTGATGAAGTGGATGGCGAAGTTATTGGACACGCTACCATTTCACAGCCAAGCGGACTATCTGCGGCGAATACAATTCACAACGATGGTGGTATTTTGCTTGCAAGAACCGCAAATATTACCCCGGGCATGACGTTTAATGCTTCTGCTCTTGGTTATGTGCCACAGACCGGGCTACAAATAACAGACGAACATTTTGCGGCCGGTCGTATGGTAGTGCCGATGGAGCGCACTCTTATCGACAGACCTATCAATATCATTGTACGCAATGGCTCGTTTGAACTTCCCGAAGATTCGGATGCTGACCAGCCAAACATAACTGATGCGTCTTCTTTGGCACATTTAGGTACACCTAACACAACTCGTGGCGGAAGTGGAAATCTTAGACACTTCTTCTTCCCGGCGAACACAGTAACTATCGGCGACTTGATGGAGATTGGTGCGCCCGGTTTTGACTGGTTGGATTACCTTTTCTCTTTGCGTGACGCATATGACATAAATGCGGCTACGATACGAGTGGATGTTGAGCTTGAGGACAATCGAATCACACATAATGTACCTGTACGTATTTATGGCGAGGTATTTAACCCCGTAACCGAAGAATACGAACTTGAAATGCTTTCTGGTGTGACACTAACGGCGACAAACCCGCCAATAGTCAACGAACATGCTGCGCTGGGTGTGACCGGCACGAACCCGTTTATTTTGGCAAACGGTACACTGCATACAATTTTGACAGTAAATGCCCCAGGATTTATTGGTGGTGACTTTGTTGCGGGAGATTATTACAACGAATTTGTACCTGCTGAAGATGGTGAAGATGCTATTCCTGCACATATTGCCATTGTTCTCGAGCGTATGCCAGAGTTCACGGTTAATGTTGTGGAGCAATTTACCACGGCAACCGGTGCGACCGCTTATCGTTTGATTCCCAATGCAATATTGCAAATCGGAACAAATCCAATTGCTGGCAGTGGTGGTGCTTTCACTGTTGCTACGCCGCTTGGGACCGAAGTAACGGCATCTGCAATCGGATTTGCTAACGGCACACATACATTTGTCGAAAGCGACTTGGACGAAGTGGTTCAAATTGTTTTGACAAGAGTAGCTCCTCCGGCTGGCACAATCAACGGATTTGTTCGCGAAAGCGACCGCGTAACGATTATAGCAGGTGCGGCAGTTGGGTTGTTGAACGCAAGCAATCAAGTGGTTGCTACTACAACAGCTGATGCTAATGGCTTCTTCGTTTTTGCCGGACTTACCGCTGGAACATATCGCGTGATTGCTTCTGCGACCGGCTTTAATACAGGGGTTTCTGTAGTTGACCCAATTGTGTTGACGGCGGCGGCTGGTGTTCGTGCCGATGTATATTTAGAAGCAGAAGATGCTGCTAATCCAAATCAATACTTGTTGCTGGTTGATGTTGTTCGTGAAAACGGAACACGTATCAATGACGCGACAGTAACGTTTAATGGTGACACAATTACACGTGGTACGACTACGTGGAATAGATATTTGACAGCTCCAACAGCGGGAGCGGTTCGTGCGACCATGGCTAACTATAGAACAGCCGAAAGAAATGTTCAAGTTAGTGATTTCCACGCTATGTTGAGATTCCACGCAGTTACTTTGACTATGGAGGGCTTCACCCTACAACCCGGCCAAGGTGGCATCTTCGGTGTGGTGACACGCCAAGCAGACGGCGCGCCAATCGCCGGTGCGACAGTAATCGCAGTAAACGCG
>WQSD01000025.1 GCA_009788105.1 Oscillospiraceae bacterium
CCTAATGGATTGCACGGCACAAACCGCCTTTGCAATGACGTTCGGTGGAGCAATAATTAACCCCCCCCGTCAGGCTACGCCTGCCACCCCTCCATAGAGGGGAAGAAGGTCAAGGGCAAAACCGTATCCGTGGTGGCGGGGTCTTCCGTATGTACAAACAACACCACCATTGCGGTTTTGGCTTCTCGTCCACTCATATTTCTCCAATGCTTTTAATATTATTTTATAGTCGATTACTTAATCGACTATATGAAACAAGCGCAACGGAGAAATTACATGAACGATGCTAATATAAGACAAAAAAAACTGCTGGCAGGGGTGCTTTTTCTTACCCTGTCAGCTGTTGTGGTTAAAGTCATTGGACTGCTGTATAAAATCCCTCTGATAAACATTATCGGGGATGACGGCATGGGTTATTTTAACTCTGCCTATACTATATACACCCTGTTTCATATGATTGCCACGGCGGGATTGCCTGTGGCGGTGTCCATTCTTGTGGCGGAAAATCTTGCCCAGGGCAAATCGGGGAAAGCACGGCGAATTTTGCGTATCACTATGTTGCTCTTCCTTGGAATTGGCTCGGTTGGTAGTGCAATAATGTTTTTTGGCTCGCGAGGGCTGGCAAGTGCCATCGGCAACAGCCCTGCACGCCACGCCATTGCCCTTATGGCACCTGTGCTGTTTTTTGTGTGCCTGTCAAGTGCCATGCGTGGGTACTTTCAGGGGCGACAGAATATGACCCCCACGGCGGTATCCGGAGTTATCGAGGCAGGAGGCAAGCTGGTGTTCGGCATTGCCTTTGCTGTGTGGGCAAACAGCCGAGGGTATCACATTGCGGTGGTTGCGGCGTATACGATTCTTGGCATTACCATCAGTAGTGCGTTGGGTTTCTTATATCTGTGGGCATATGCGGTCATCTCCAACCGCAAAGAAGGGCGGGGAGCCCCCGCAGGCGTAAAAGGGCAATGCTGCAAACATTTTCATTCCGGCTGTGAACATACAGACGACAGCGAAAGCAATCGCTCAATCCTCCGTCGTTTAGTGAAAATCGCTATTCCCATCACCTTGTCCGCCTCGGTGCTGAGTTTGACCAACATTATCGACCTTGCAATTGTTATGCGCCGTCTGCAATCCATAGGCTACAGCGAGGCTATGGCGAATCAGTTGTACGGCAACTACACCGGGCTGGCCGTACCCCTCTTCAACTTGCCACCGGTGCTGATTTACCCCATTGCATTCTCCATTGTGCCATACATATCCGCCGCCTTGTCACGTGGGGACAGAAACACCACCCGAAATGCCATTTCCAACGCCATCAAGTCGGCGGCGATGATAGGTTTGCCCGCCTCAATCGGGCTGTCCGTTTTGGCGTTGCCAATACTTACCCTGCTGTTCGACGACGATTCTGCCATGGCGGCTGCCCCTCTCCTTGCTATCCTTGGCATGGCAATATTCTTCATCTCCATTTCCGCTGTGACTACTGCGATTTTGCAAGCCTGCGGCAAAGAAAAACTTCCCATTATCTCTATTGTAGCAGGGGCGGTGGTGAAGTTGCTGTCCAGCTATATTCTTATTGGCACGCCGGGGATTGGCATCGTTGGCACGCCCATTGGCACACTACTTTGCTACATCACCACCGCGGGGCTGAATATGTACTTCGTGGTTCGCCACACAAAAGTCATGCCCGACCTGCGAAAAGCCTTTGTCCGTCCGCTAATTGCCGCCAGTGTCTGCGGTGCGGCGGCGTATCTCACCAATCGCGGGCTGATAGCCGTCATGGACTTCCGTGCGGCGGTGCTGGTGGCAATCGCTGTGGCGGCAGTGGTGTATGTGGCAATGTTGCTCCTGCTAAAAGCAGTGACACAACAAGATTTGGCGTTACTATTAGGGGAGAAGCGGGCAGGAAAGTTGAAGTTGATGGGAGAATAGTTTTGATGCAATACAAAAAAGCAGACGAGAGTTTTCATCTGCTTTTTTCTGTCAAACATAGGATAACTTCATCACCAAAACAAAGCAAATCCTATGTTTATAATAACTCTTAGTATCACATGGATCACCATTAAAACGCAAAAGCCTGCAGGTATCCACATCAAAGTTTTCTTGAGTCTTGAATATCTCTTTTCAGATATGTTGTTGTACTTGCCAAAAAGAATAGTTGTTGCCGACATAGGAATAGACCCTGCCGCTAACGCAATGGAAACAAATACATTAAAAGGCTCAAGTTGCAAAAAATGACGCAGGAATGGTATAGGTGGAGCGACTCCATGAATACCATTCCATACACCGTTTGACCACGACCGTGCACAATATTCTGCATAGGCAATTAATGCAATGATTGTCAATATACCGAAAAAGTATAATATATTTATCGTTGTTTTTGTGGCTTTATCACTCATGTAATACCCCTCGTTGATATAAGCAATTGAATGCATTTTACAAATTCTAAGGGTTACTTCCTTTATCGCCTTGTTGGGATATCCCAACGATTATTGAAAATTTGTTGTCTTATTGCCAATGTTACATCTGCTGTGCTATTGCTTCTGATTATTGACCGATTGTTCCAACGAATGTTGAATTGAGATAATGCCGCGGCGTTAGGAAGAGTAGCGTCTTGCCTTCCCATTTCGTTATTCCACAAATCCATTAGATCTTCTCTACCTAATGAACAGTTGAAATGTGGAGTCCACAAGTCAAAATGTCTTTTTGTCAATACTATAGTGCGGAATTGAATACCAGTTGCGATTTGTAGGTCGGTTGGATTTGCAACATCAAGATGTGGTAAGTGCCTAAAAACCATAGTAACCATTTCGCGATTTGTTGTGTAGATTCTTGTAGAATTCATTCGTCCTGTGACACTTACACCAACAGCAATGCTACCTGCTGCAAAAAAATTCCATGCATAGTGTCTGAAAGCGTCTCGTCTCCATCGATCGTTGGGGAAATTCATTTGCGCATCAGCTCCTCTCATCACCCCGTATGATTCGATAGCAGCAATTACAACTCTATTAGTTAAGCCATCAATTTCACTAAATCTTCGCGTCCACACTTCAATATTCCTTGCTAAAGGAGTACTATTTGTTGCCTCACCCATCACATCCATAGCATCTGGCTGGGCAGACATCTGTATATACAGTTTGTCAATTTTTTCACGCACATATCTAACTTCAGCTCGTGTCAAATCTTGAACACAGTTGTCTTTTAGCCATTCTATCCACATCGTTTCGGGAGAAAGGTTTGCGAGAAAGTCTTCTTCAGCTTGGCGATGTGCGGCAATTTCGGCGAGTTGCTCATTTGTCACATTGGCAACGGCTTGGGTGTAAATTTGCGCCATTGTTCGTTCCATTGGACAAACAGGGCGGGCGAATGCTATCATCATGGGGGACATCACCACAACAATTAGTAGTAGGGCAGTGATTTTTTGCATCTTGTGTTTCATTTGAAATTTCTCCAAAATGTGTTATTGGCAGAATACCTACCATATACAGTATATATGTGTATGTATAAATTGTCAATAGGTTTGTGCTATATTTACACTTTGTTTTTGATTTGTTAACACCTATTTTCGTATATTTCAGTATATTTTCAATTAGTGAGAAAAACTGTAAAAAACACAGAAAAATGTTTCGGAAAAATGTCGGAAAAATCTTTTTCTCGGAAAAATGTTTTACATTTACCTCTTGACAAATTCCGAAATATGATATATAATTAGTGTAAAATGGGGTGTTGAATAAAGATGGAACGAGGTCAATCATGGCTCGCTCACGCATTAATGCCGTCGCCTACACCGCTCACATGGGCGTTTCAATCTCGTTTTTCAACACACTCAAAATAAACCTCCACGGGAGATTAAAACATGACACAAATCAAACATTCACGCAGAACAACGGCGTTGTTACTTGCACTTGTAATGGTTGCGACAATGGTTTTCGCTGCAGTCGTTTCACCATTGCCAGTTCACGCGCACCGTAGACCTGTCGAGAGAAACACTCTCCTCTCGCCATTTGTGCCTAACAATGTCAGCAACTTTGACATATCAGGCTTCAACGGCGTGACTTATAACCACTTCGGTCGCCCGGAAGCAAAGCCAGGCTGGGCTGACACCTCAAGTGCCGCCTATGCGGATGCTCCGTTTTTCCATGGTGCAATCGCAATTTATGCTCCTGCCGGCACAACAGTAGATATTCGTGACGCGGCGTTCCGTACCTTCGCTTTCGATGTATTCGACGGAGATATTTCCCACAATATTCAGCGTACTGCCCCTGCAAACCCTGCGATTACGGCAAACACCACGATTACATACGAAATCACAAACTCTCGTGGCACAACAGTAAGTATCGATGTACCGGTGGTATTCGAGGCTGACCGCACACAATTTGTTGTGCGTCGTGTGGTTTACAGTATGCCAAACGCAGATTTTGGCGCAACCCTTGTTAGCGGACAGCGCGACGGCGTAGACCAACAACTTCTTGGTTTGTATGTAATGCCAAATTCCAGGTTTGAAATTCGTGTAGTCGAACGCCAAACAGGAGGAGGTCAAACCGCCCTGCTACTTTATGGCTATCACGCCGTTTGGAATGGTTCTCCCGGACACAGTCGCGGATCTATCGGAGATAACTGGCAAACAGTCAATCACGGAAACGGCACTTCAAGAGATGGAAGTTCCTTTCCGCGAATGGGTATTGTTCCGGCAATTGTTACACCGCGTAACGACAACGGTCACAGCACCATTGAAGTACGTTTTACTCTTACAGGCGCAAACAGTGTTCGCAGTATAAATCTGTTTAATTATCAAGATGCCAATCCGAATACGGGTCACTTCTATATTACAGAAGCCAACTGGCTGGCAGGTTGGAATTTTGTTCCTACAGCACAGGTTGATGACTTCGGTCAAATGTTTGCTATTATCCAAAGCCCAACATATATAATGATGGTTGCTTGGCAAGACAGAAACGACCTTATGTTAGGTAATCTTGTACAGGGACAAGATCACACCCGCACAGGACAGGGTATCCAAAACATTCTTGACAACCAAGAACACATGACCCACTGGTTTAATTTTTGGTACGGTTTATGTATCAACTCCGCTAACCCATGGGATAGACTGGTTCATATTAGACAATTTACTATCCCTGCTTACCGCGGACCGGGTGCCGCTTTCATGGCTAACCGCGTTCTTGGCATGAGTGGAACAAACATAGCAGCAACTCAAAACGGACTTGGACTGACGCGTTATTTGCGTATAACCACTATGGATCACAACAGCCCAACTATGGACTTCCTTGCAATGCACGAACTTGGACATCGCTTTGACTCTAACTTTGGTTTGCCTGACGTTGTAACAAATGTTAAACCTAACTTCTTGCAACAAATGCATCGTGGTCATACCTACCATAACAACCGGTGGAATATTTCTCCGACATCGGCGGCTGAACAGCGTTCTTTTGCGAATTTTGAAAGCACCCATGATACTAATCTTGTTCGTCTTTTGTATACAATTGAATCTGGTGCGTGCCGTTATCAAGCCTTCCAGTCAATTAACAGCGTGAATCGCGAGGCAGGTTATCGCGGATTTGAGTGGACGCGCGGCGATGTGTTTGCTTACGGGATTTTCCGTTCAAGCGGACGAAATGTTATACCTGTTATTGAATTATATATGGGTTATGGCGAGGGCAGAGAAATAAGTCCAAGAGTTCGTAACCATATTATGAACAGCACTGCCCCTATCTTCAATTTCCTATATCCAATGATGCCGGGTGCCGCTAACCGTGCGGCAAGAGAAGCCGTTGTCACCGCACAAAGACTTGTTGGACATTGGGGTGCTGCTTCTCTTGGCGCTACTGCCAACACAGGTTTAACTGCCACGGCAACAATTAACATTACTTCCCCGGACATGGCTTCTCTCTTTGGACAGCAATTGTATATTTATGACGGCGAAACACGTGTCCAAGAGCTTGAGATTACTGGGCAGACAGTAAGTGTTCCGGCTATCCCGGTTGGAGCATATCGCGTTGTTTTACCTCGTCCACAAGGGTTGTACACAATCAATGAGATTTTGCTTGTCAGCACTAACACCGCCCTAAATGTCGCAAATGTAACGTACACCGTTAATGACCCATTTGCTTATAGCCGTAACCTTGCACATGTCTTCCATGGTGCTCGTGCAATTGCAATTGAAGAAAATCCGTCACGCCCTATTGCCATAATTAACAATGGTAACCTTAATATTGATGTTGCCGGCACAGGTATAGCCGGAAACTTATTTTCTCCTGATATGGCTCGTATGAACTCAAATGTTGATGGGTTTACCGCTAATCCGAATTTTTGGTTCGGTATTTACTTCCCGCATATAACTGTGTTCAACGAAATAGTTCTCCATATTTCATCCGACCCAGGAGGCGAACGCCGTGCGATTGGTGAGTTTGTAGTAGAAATCGCAACCGACCTGAGTGAACACCCTCACGAAAACAACAGCCTTGATGCTGAGGGTTGGACAGTAATAGCATCTGGAGTTGCAGGAGTTAATAGAATGGTTATTCCATTAACATTTGACAGGGTTTATGCTCGTTATGTTCGCGTGCGTACCGTAAGTATTATGGGTAACGAGGGATTGCTCCCTGGTATCTCCGAGCTTCAAGTGTTCCATCATGCCCTTGAGGTTGAAGATAGTTTTGTTGACTGGTACGACCGCTCTGGCGATATTTCATTCACTGTTCACGCTGCACAAGCCGCATTCTCGCGTGTTGTTCACGATGAAACGCCAGTTCCAGAGGCTTATGTAAGCACATCAGCAACTCCTGATGGAAACACAGTCATCACTATAAGCGCCGCATTCCTACGCACTCTGCCTGCAGGTTATGCTGACCTTATAGCTGAGTTTGCCGGCGACGAAGATGCCCTGCTGCATGTCTATATTCCTGAACCCTCGGGTGATGAGCCTATAGGAACAGAACCCGGCAATGAATCAAACACAGTGATAATCATTGTTATTGTTGCGGTTGTTGTTATTGCCGCAATTGTAGTATGTGTAGTTTTTCTTGGCAAAGGCAAGAAAAAAGCTGACACAGCTAACACGAAAGAGTAATTAAAATCACCCCCGTTACAAAAGGTAGCGGGGGTGATTTTTGATAAATGTCAAGACCGTGGGCTTTCAGCCCGCACCGCACAAGTTTTGCCCGCTCACGCATTAAGGCGACCTGTTTGCTGGCAAAGTAAGCAACCGTCGCTTTCAACGCTCACAAGGGCTTTGTAATAAAGTTTTTAGTCAAGTTTTTTACAAAAAACTTGTGCGGTGTGGGCGCATAGCCCACGACCTTGACCTTTTGTTATTTGCCCTTTTCGTATCTTTCCAAGTAAAACAAATACTGCTGTGCCAGCCCCGCATTCTCCCCGAAAATTCCAGGAGTGAAGCCAGCAGGCAAACGGAGCAAGCTACGCTTAATCCACACGTCTTCGGGAAATGCCTCTCCCTTGTCAAAGCCGAACAGCAAGGCGCACGCCGCCACCTTTGGGCCAACCCCTTTGATTGCCATGAGCATTTCTCGCCCCTGCTCGAATCCGGCGTTTTTCACCGCATCAAGGTCAAGCTCCCCGAACGCCACCATTTCGGCGGCGTGAAGTACATATTTAGCACGAAAGCCCAGTCCCAACCGCCGCAGTTCCTCCTCCCCTGCGGTGCAAATTGCACGAGGAGTGGGGAAAGCATAGCCGCTTCCGCACGCCGTTTTCACCCCTATCGAGGCGGAGAGGGCGGCGATGTTCTTCTTGATACGGCTAATGTTGTTGTTTTGCGAAATTATAAAGGAGCAAAGGGCTTCCCACGGCTCCTGCCGCAAGATGCGAATGCCGTCGCCTGCTTCCATTGCGGCAGACATGACCTCTCCTGCACCATGTGCCATTGCAGCAGAGAGAATTTCCGCTTGTTTGATGGAATAATCCTTGTTTAATCCCAAGAAATTCACCCAGTCTAACGCTTCGTTTGTGGTGCAAGGTGAGATGATAAGTTTGTCAGGCGACGGCTGAGTGAAAGTGGCGAATTTTCCGAAAGCCACCCCCTGCCAGCCCTCACCCGCCTTGTCAAAACGAAAACACTGACCGCAGTCGAATGTGCGGTCAGCGGAAAAGCCGTGCAGGTCAGAAAGTGTGGCGATGTTGCCTTTTTGCGTGATGTTCATGATGTTACCTCGTGGTAAAGCGGAGGGCGGGTTTCGTTGTCATTTAGCGGGTCATGGGTGTTTTGATTTTAATCCCCTTCCGCAAGCGGAAGGGGTGGATTGCGGTGGTGTTCCGCAAGACGGGGTAGGTGTGTAGAAATACGCAACGGTTGAATCGTTCCCTACTGGGTTTTGTAGGTGTTATGCTCACTCCACATTTCACACTTCACCCTACGAATTCCACGCCCCCACAATCAATTCCGCACATTCCTCCTCGGTTATTGCTCCTGTGGGGAAGGCGTGTCCATGTAGGTTTAGTTCATGCAAAAGTTCGGTGACTTGCGGCACGTCTAATCCGATTTCCTGTAGCAAAGCCACCTGGGAGAACACCTCCCGCGGTGTGCCGCAGGTGCGAATATGCCCGCCGTCCATGACGACCACACGGTCAGCAAGGGCGGCTTCGTCCATGTTGTGTGTAATGTGCAAAATGGTGATGCCATGCTCACGATTCAGCATTTCCATGGTGGTCATCACCTCTCGCCGCCCCTGTGGGTCAAGCATTGCGGTGGCTTCGTCAAAGATGATACACTCGGGACGCATGGCGATAATCCCCGCAATAGCAACCCGCTGTTTCTGCCCTCCCGACAGCTTGTGGGGAGCGTGGCGAGCAAGATGAGAAATGCCCAACAGCTCCATGGCATCGTCCACCCGCCGGCGAATTTCTGCCGATGGCACGCCAAGATTTTCCGGACCAAAGGCAATGTCCTCTTCCACCACAGTAGCAACCAACTGGTTGTCAGGATTTTGGAAAACCATGCCCACTTTTCGCCGAATTTCGTACATTTCGTCCTCGGTCATGCTCGGGTCGGTGATGTCTTTGCCGTCAATGATAATCTTGCCGTTTTGGGGCAAAAGAATCATGTTCAACAGCTTTGCCATGGTGCTCTTTCCGCTGCCGTTATGCCCAAGCACAGCAACAAAGCTCCCCCGCTGTACAGCAAGATTGATTCCGTGGAGGACTTCCACCCCCTCTTCCTCCTCACGGGAATAGGAAAAATGTAGGTCTTCTATTTGAATGTAGGGGTTTTCGTTTTGCATTGTTTTGGTAGCTTACTCACCACCTATATCTCTGCTTCGTTGAAAATTCAGAAAGGCATCTGATATAAGGGCAAAATCGTTCCTGTCTTGTTGTCTTACGCTATTTGTGGTAGAACCGCGCAGGGGCGTTCTGCCGGAGGTTAGCATAGTGAGAATAAACGGACGACCTTCTAAATATACAATGGTCATGTCGTTCAAATGTCCGTCCCACCAACCTGTTTTCGAAGCAACGCTTAAAGGCGAATCCAAAAACAAAAATGGGTGGGCATTACTTGTAAGATAGCGGCGAAACTCCTCGCTGTTAGGGTTTTCACCCTCGATATACTCATGAATAGCACGGGCGAAAAGTGCCGCCTGGCTTGCAGTTAGCACAGAATCCATAACCGAATTTCTAACAAAGTTAGGGTTTGCTCCAAGATTAGAGACAAACTGACGATACCGTTGCATTCCTGCTGTAGCACTCCCGTTTCCAAGAAAATCGCGTAGCATAAGGGTTGCACCGTTGTCGCTTAGATACAAATTCATGGCAATCAGCCGTCTAATGGTGATGCGTTCTCCATAGCTCATCGAGCCGTGACGGGCATGATTCGCACTTGCTCGCAGGGTCTGGTCAAGGTCAATTTCACCTGCGTCTGCAAGCATATAAAATTGCAATGCCAGCACAGCTTTTGACACACTTGCACCGAAAAATTGCCTGTCTCCGTTGTGAGCATAGACAAATCCGCTGTTTATACATTCAAAGTGAATGCCAATGTTATTCCCCCATCTTGAAAGAAGTTGGTCCAAACCTGTCGTGGATATATCCGAAATTGTTGGCGTATCGTTGTTCAAGTAAATGCTGGGGTCTGGCGGAATGTCACAGTATGTGTCAATAGAGAGGGGAGAGTCGGGATTTTCAAGCATTAGATGAGGCGACACCAAAAACAAAGGGGAAGTGTAGGGAATCTCTTCTCTACTTGTATTCCAAAAGGACGTAGAAAAAATCGTTAAAACAATAATGAAAACAATAAGCAAAAGGACAAGAGCACGCTTAAAAAAATTCGACTGCTGTTTTTTGTGCCGATTTTGCCGTTGTCGATTGTTTGATACGTTTTGCGGTCTGCGCCGTGGAGGTAATGGCTTAAAGTTGTTCATCTATGTCCTTTCAGGAGTGTGCCTTCTATCTCGGTGGAAAGCGACAACAGTCGCAGAACTCTCACGCACTTCGGTTGCCTGCCGTGCGGGTGAAGAAAAAGGTCAAGGTCGTGGGCTGTGCGCCCACACCGCACAAGTTTTTTGAAAAAAACTTGACCAAAAACTTTTTCTCACAAAAGTATGAAATGCTTTTGTACCAAAGTTTTTGAGGTTCTTAGGAACTTTTTTCAAAAAGTTCCTAAGTGGGGTTTGGGGCAACGCCCCAAGGTGTTTTAGGGTTTTTCTTCAAACTGGCACTCCTTTCAGGAGTG
>WQSD01000026.1 GCA_009788105.1 Oscillospiraceae bacterium
TAGTGTTGTTGGGGTGAATTCATTTGAATACGCTCTGCTTTATGTGTGTATTTCTTTTTTGCATATGGTGCAAACTAAAGCAAATATTTTTACAAGGAAACACACAATGAAAACAACGTACATTCGCACCGACCTTGCCACCGAATCCCCGATAGCAGAAGAGCTATCCACCCTAAAGGGAATTGAATTTTCCGAAGAAGAGGAGGGAGCGGTGCATATCTCCCACCTTGAGGTAACAGGAAACGAGGGTGCAGAACTCATTGGCAAGCCTGTCGGAAGCTATATAACCTTATGCTTTCCGCGGTTATGGTTAGAAAGGGATGCTGTGGTGGAGCAAATCGCCAACGTTGCCGCGCGAGAATTACGGGAAATCGCACACAAAGTCGCACCTGGCTTTTCCCGTTTGCTTGTGGTGGGATTAGGCAACCGCCACATCACCCCAGACGCAATCGGTCCGCTGGCGGTGGAAAAAATACAGGCGACACGACACATAAAACTGGAGGACGGCGAACTTTTCCGCCACATGGGAGTTTCGGAAATTGCGTGCATTATCCCCGGAGTGACAGGGGATACCGGCATTGAAACAGCCGAACTTATTGCGGCGGCAACAGTGGCGACAAAGCCTGAATTGGTGATACTGGTGGACGCCTTGGTTGCCCGCTCCTCCGACAGACTTGCCACCACAGTGCAGATAACCGACACAGGCATTGCTCCCGGCTCGGGAGTGGGAAATTCTCGCAGTCGCATTGATGCGGAAACCCTTGGAGTGCCTGTAATTGCGGTAGGTGTGCCCACTGTGGTAAATTCGTCAACATTGGTATATGATGCCCTTGAAAAGGCGGGAATTGAAGAGATAGGCAAGGAGCTTCACGCAGTGCTTGAAAACGGGAGGAGCTTTTTCGTTTCGGTGAAAGAAAGCGATGTTGCCACAAGGGAACTTGCGACTTTGGTAGCACAAACAATTGGTGGGTTATAGCTTTCGCTATAACCCACCGCCTTTTCTTTTTAGAATAATTGTAATTCCAATTGCACATAGCAGGAGAACACAAATACCCAAAGGAAGCCACGGAGCTTCGCCGGCTTGGGGGGTTGGCTCGTCCGGCGGAGCAGAATCGACTGCGTTCCACTCGGCTGTGAAAGTTCGAGTGTTTTCCGCCTCGATGACAATTAGCCCAATTTGCTCCCCGGTCAAAAGTTGATTGGTTGTGCTATCCCGCCAACCAAGGAAAGCATATCCCTCTCGATCAGGATTGCTTGGCACATTGCTTGCACCAATTGTTCCATAGGGAAGTTGGTGAGTAATGCTTTCTGTGTTGCCTGCAATATTCCCGCCGGCAAGGTCAAAGATAATGGTGGCATGGTTGGGTGTCGGCTCGAGATTTACACTAAAACTCACTACAAAACTCTCACTGATGCCGTTTTCCCCTGTCACTGTCACAGTAGCCACGTGTGTGCCTATAGGTAGCCCCACATTCGGCACAATAGTGAAAGTGACAACATCGCCCGCGTCCATTGATGGCACATTATTGATGCTTACAGTAAACGCCGTTGGATTCGCTCCGCCAAGAGTGACTGACAAAGCTCCCGTGGGTCGGTTGCCCATGTTAGTAATGGTGGCGGTGTGCGGTGTTTGGGCGTCGTAGCCCACAAGTGCCGCAGGAAATGTGCGGTCGCCTGAAAGACCGATGCTGAATGCAGGTGCAACATTTACGCTAAAACTCACCGCAAAACTCTCACTGATGCCGTTTTCCCCGCTAACTGTCACCACGGCGGTGTGTGTACCCGCAGGCAGCCCCACATTCGGCACAATGGTAAAGGTAAAGGTTTCGTCTGCGTACATTGGCGGCACAGTATTGACGTTTACAGTAAACGCCGTCGGGTTCGCGCCGCCAAGAGTAATGTTCAACTCACCGGAGGCAACATTTCCTGTATTTGTGATGATGGCATTATGAGGGGTTAGCGCAGGATAGCCGTGATATGCCCCGGGGAATGTGTGGTCGCCTGAAAGGTCGATGCCGAAAGTGGCAAGTTGGCGTATCCATGTGTCCGCAATTCCGGAGTCAGGTAGATTGTTTCCTGCGCTACCCAGCAACTGTGCAGAGTAAAGAGCATGATTTCCTTGCGGATCGGCAAGACTTCCTGCACCAACATTTGTCCAACGACCTGAATAGGGTAATTCTGTCGGCAAATAAGGAAGCGCAAGTCCCCCTAAAGATTGCCACCCGCTACCTAATGTGATTTGTTGCAGGTTACTTGTATTAAGGAACAAGCTTCCCATTATAGTATTAGGCGAAATAATCCAACCCTCAAGATTGATGGTTTGAATCTCGGTCATATCGCTGAACATACGGAACATATCTCCAACACTACTTACATTCCAAGAGCTTAAATCCAGATGAAGAATTCCCGAACTGCGGAACATTCCGTTGGTATTAACAATTCCACTCATGTTCCAGTTGCTCACATCCAATGCAGTAAGATTCGGCGTGTTACGGAAAAGGCCCATTGTTCCGTTAGAGTGATTAACGCCGCTAAGGTCAAAATTGCTTACATCAAGCATGGTCAATGCGGTCATATCACGAAACATTTCTTCAATCCGTGTTACGCTGCCTGTGTTCCATCCGCTTAAATCAAGGGCGGTAATCCCCGAGCTACGAAACATATTGTCCATACGGGTAACATTGCCCACGTTCCAGGTGCTAGCATTAACAGCGGATAATGCTGCCGCATCGTTAAACATGTTGTCCATGCGAGTAACATTGCTTACATCCCACTCGCTTAAATCAAGACTGGTTAGAACAGGTGCGTTGCGGAACATATTTTGCATATACCGAACATTGCCTGTGTTCCAGTTGCTAATATTCACGCTAACCAATGCAGGGGTGTCACGGAACAGGCTTTGCATATCGGTCACATTGCCTGTGTCCCACGAGTTTAGGTCAATGTGGGTCAAATTAGCCATTTCAGCAAACATATATCGAATGTTTTGCGAGTTTTCAACATTCCAGCTTGAAATATCATCAAGACCATTAAAGGCAGCAGCACCACGGAACATATACCTCATATCCATAAAATTTGAAGTATCCCAAGTTTGAAGCCCCTGCACTTCTACAAGATTTGTGGCATTACGGAACATCATTCGCACTTGCTCAACGTTGCTCATATCCCAAGCGGATAGGTCAAGTGAAGAAACGCCACAGTCGCGGAACATATAGTTCAAGCGAAGAGCGGGGGTCATGTTGATATAATCCAGACCCTCAATCTCGGTCATGTTCACCAGTCCACGGAACAACGCTCCCATTTCGGGCGAGGCGTTTACCGGCTGGGTGAAAACTATCTTTGTTATGCTGTCGCGATGCTCATGCCACGGGCTGAATGGGCTTAATACTCCACCATCAAACGTGCCACGCAAAGTACCACCGCCTACTACTACTCTGCCGTCGCTGTACAGCGTCCACGGAGCGTTTCCGGTATCCTGTGGACGACCGACTGTGCCGCTGGCTATTGGAGTTGGCGGATTAGCAAACAACGCCAAACACAATCCTCCTACCGCCAGCAAAGAAATAATTGTTAGTATTATAATAATACTTTTTTTATATGATTTTGGTTTCATTTTGCACCTCGTTTGTGTCCTGCGTGTCAATATAAATTAAACACAATGTGAACATATCATGCCCCGAGGTGAGTTTTTGTATGCACGAATAAGTCTTTTTTGTCTTGGGGCGTTGCCACAAACCCTACCAAAACTTTTTTCAAAAAACTTGTGCGGTGTGGGCGCACAGCCCACGACCTTTACCATTTTACCATTTTTTCTTATAAAAAAAGCCATGTCACACCTTGCAACATGGCTTTTTTGAGGAATTCGAGTATACTATTGTATTAGTGGTGCGTATGGCAATTACAGCCATCATACTCGCAGTTGCCGTGGCAATGGCACGAACCTGTCGCAGGGTGACGGTCACAATTTTCGGAATTACAGCCATCACTACCGCAACCAACAAAACCAACAAGCAATGTCAACATTAGAAGAACTGCTAAAGTTAGCATAAGTATTAGTTTTAGATGCTTTTTCATGTTTTGCTCCTTTCAAAAGTTTTTGTGAATACGGTCACAGCTTACCGCCCCCGCCCCTTTTTTTAAGAATTAGTATAATTGCGATAAGGCTAACGGCAAGAACGGCAACGCCAATAAAGATAACAGCAGGCTCTCCTACGACAGGGGAGCTTTGCTCTGTGGCGACAAGTAAATTATCAAGTATCGACATATTTGATACCTCCAAGTGGGGAAGTGAATCCATAAAAACAGCACACCTTATTATAACACAAATTGACAAAAAAAGATGTAAAATGTTTATGAACGCCATTTTGGTCTATTATTTATCGCACAAAAATATAATGGCTTTATGATAACACTACTTGAAATCATCAACGGGCTAATTCTTGCTCCCCTTGTTCCAATAATTCTGTTTTCCGTGGGGATTTATTTCGCAATTAAGTTGCGATTTTTCTTTGTGCGGTATCCGATTCGCACCATAATGCCCCTAACCAAACGCCCGCCGGGAAGTGGAGTATCTCCTCTTGCGGCGGTGACTTTGGCGTTGGCAGGAACTCTTGGGGTGGGGAACATTGTTGGGGTTGCCACCGCCATTATTCTTGGGGGAGCAGGGGCGGTATTTTGGATGTGGGTGTCTGCCATTGTTGCAATGGTGCTGAAATATGCCGAAATTCTGCTGGCTGTCCGCCACCGCCGCGAAAAAGAGGGCAAGTTCCATGGCGGGGCAATGTACTACATAAAAAGCCGCAAGGCTGCAGTGACATTCGCTCTGTTGTGCATTCTTTGCTCCTTTTCACTGGGCAACGCCCTGCAAGTAAATGCGGCGGCACAAAGTGCAGGAATCGTTTTCGGACTGCCGGTAATCGCAGTTGGAGGAGCGTTTGCAGTGCTGGTGTATCTGGTCATTTTCCGACACAAAAAGGGAGTGTTCGACTTCACTCTAAAACTTGTGCCTGCCATCACGGTCTTCTATATAATCCTTGCGTTGGTGGTGATTTTCGCCCAACGGCAGGGCATACCCGGGGTAATATCCCAAATTTTCTCTGCCGCATTTAACTTCCGCTCGGCGGCAGGTGGGGTGGGTGGCTTTCTTATCGCCATGTCAAGTGTCCGTTTTGGGGTAATCCGTGGTTTGGTGTCCAACGAGGCAGGGTGTGGCACAGCCCCAATCGCCCACGCCGCCGCAGATGTCCATTCCCCTGCGGCACAAGGGTGCTGGGGCATTGTGGAGGTCTTTGTGGACACCCTTTTGATGTGTACCCTCACCGCATTTGTCATCCTGCTGCCCGGGTTCGACCTATCAGGAGCAGAGGGCATGGGAATTGTGCTGTCCTCTTTCGCTTATATCCTTGGCGGGTTCGCCGAAACAGCCCTTGCCGCTTCGATTTTCGCATTCGCATTCGCCACCATAATCGGCTGGTCATTCTTCGGCATGGAGTGCGTCCACTACCTTTCCCCAACCAAGCGGGCAAAGACTATCTATTTGGTGGTGTTCAACATTGTCGCACTGGTGGGAGGTTTCCTGAACCCCGACCTAATATGGCACCTGTCAGACTTCACAATCGGCGGCATGACAATAATCAACGGAATCGCCCTTTTCTTCATGCGTGATGAGGTGTTTCAAGAAAGCCGTAAGTTTTTTCGGTGGAAGTAATGAAATTTGACCTATTCTTGCGGTCTTCAAATTATTTTTCCGCAAAGCATATGAAAAAAAGGGTCAAAGTCGTGGAGCTTCGCCCCACACCCGACCACCTTTTTGTAAAAAGGTGGAACAAAAACTTTTTTCTCAAAAGCATGATATGCTTTTGTAACAAGGTTTCTGGTGGGGTTTGGGGCAACGCCCCTTTTTCCTATTCTCTACCTCCGAGCGTGTATCTTTCCCTGAAATTATTATCCATATAGCATATGAAAACACAGTCACGCATATCTTTAATTAGAACACAACAAAAAGAGGTACACACCATGAATAAAAAAATTACCGCCTTATTCCTTTCCGTCACCCTGTTGCTGTCCCTGGGGCTTGCATTGTTCGCAGGGAACGATTCGCCCATAGATGCCCTTCCTTTTGGGAATGACAGCGTTCCTGTTTCCGGGGTCATTGACCACGAAGCCCGTGCGGTTTTCTTGATGGAAGCCGGTAGTGGACGGGTGCTGTATGAATTTAACTCAGACGAAGCCATGCTCCCTGCCTCTGTCACAAAGGTTATGACCCTGCTTCTTGTGATGGAAGCCATTGAGCGAGAAGAATTTGCTCTTATGGACATGGTGCAGGTTAGCGCTTTTGCCGCCGGCATGGGTGGAAGCCAAGTTTATCTTGAGCCGGGTGAGCAGATTAGCGTTATCGAACTGCTGAAGTCGGTTGTTATCGCCTCGGCGAACGATGCGGCGGTTGCTCTTGCCGAGCTTGTGAGCGGTAGTTATGAAGCATTCGTGGGGAAAATGAACGACCGTGCCGCCGAGCTTGGCATGACCAACACCAGCTTCGTCAACTCTACCGGACTTGAGGGCGAGGGCAACGCCAACAACATGACCACTGCCCGTGACATTGCTATAATGTCTGCCGAGCTTATCCGTTTCGAAAAGATTACCGAACTGGCGACAATTTGGATGGACAGTATTCGTAACGGAGAGTTTGGGCTAACCAACACCAACCGCCTTGTTCGCTTTTACAACGGCATTAACGGACTGAAAACAGGGTTTACTACAAGAGCCATGTATTGCATTTCCGCTACTGCAGTTCGTGACGGTATGCAGCTTATCGCTGTTGTTATGGGGTCGCCCACTCGTGACTCTCGCAATGATACCGCCCGCAAGCTGCTTGACTATGGCTTTGCCAACTATTCTTTCGCCAACTTCTCGGCGGACAGCATGGACCCTGTTCCTGTTCGCGGCGGTGTGGAAAACAGCGTTGCCATTAACCGGGAGAGCTTTGGCATTGTGCTTAACCGCGGGGATAACGCCCGTGTGCAAGAGGAAATTATCCTGCCTGAGTATCTTCCTGCCCCTGTTGCCACAGGAGATGTGGTTGGACGAATTGTCTACAGCCTGAACGGGGAAGAAATCGGGGAAAGCAACATTGTCGCCGCCGAATGTGTGGAGCGAATCGGACTTTTCCGCTTGTTTGGCAGAGCGATACAGAATTTCTTTATATTATAGTGTAAGGTGAAGAAAAAGTCTTTTTTGTCTTGGGGCGTTGCCCCAAACCCCACTTAGGAACTTTTTGAAAAAAATTCCTAAGAACTTCAAAAACTTTGGTACAAAAGCATTTCATGCTTTTGAGAAAAAAGTTTTTAGTCAAGTTTTTTACAAAAAACTTGTGCGGTGTGGGCGCATAGCCCACGACCTTGACTTTTTCTTCAGGTTTACGAAAATGGACTAAAATCACTATTATTCAAACTCTCATTTTAGGAACGATATGAAAAAAACTAAACGAATACGAACCCTCGCCGCCCTTGCGGTATGCCTGCTCCTGTTGGGCGGGGTGCGAATATTCTCCAACGCCGACCTGTTCGCCCACCTGGGAGAAGCAAAAGAGTATCAATACGGCAATATGTTTCAGCCTGCCGAGTGTTGTCACATTGACTATTTGAGTGGTGGATATGATTAGACGCTTTTTTGTGATTTTCGCCATTGGCTTGCTTTTTTTGTACATAGAGCTGAACCTGTTCACCCTGATGACCCTGCTTGCGGCTGTTGTTCACGAAGTCGGGCATTTCGTTGCCATTCGTGGCTGTGGCACAGGAGTGAAGCAAGTAAAAATTCTTGGCGTTGGGGCGGACATTCGTCTTACAGGGCGGCTGCTGTCATACAAAAAATCATTGGTTATCGCCCTTTCGGGGGTGATAGCCAACTTTTTGCTGGCGGTTGTATTCTTTTGGGTTGCCGAAGTGGGGAGCTATGGACATTTTTTTGCCATATACAACTTGATGCTTGGGGCATTTAACCTGTTTCCAATCAAAAGCCTTGATGGGGGCGAAGCCCTTGCGTGTCTGCTTTACATGGGATTGCCCATTTCAGCGGCAGAAAAAATCGCCGCCACAGTCAGCAATATTGCCCTGTTTTTGCTGTGGACGCTGTCGGTGTATCTGTTGATTTGGAATATTGGCAGAGTAAGTTTGCTTTTGCTGTGCGGGTATTTGTTCTTGAATATTGAATTTCGTCAATTGAAATAAAAAAAGCCCCCATTGCTGTTGTAGCAATGGGGGTTACGCATATCTTACAGTTCCATCAAATACTTGATTACACGAACCATTTGGCAGGTGTAGCTGTACTCGTTATCGTACCAAGACACAACTTGAACTTGGGTTGTGTTATCGTCAATTTTGCTGGCAAGAGTTTGAGTAGCATCAAAGATTGAGCCGTGTGTTTCGCCGATAATGTCAGAGGACACAAGAGGCTCTTCGGTGTAGCCATAGCTGTCGTCAGCGGCGGCTTTCATTGCGGCGTTAATATCGGCGGCAGTAACGCTACCTTTAACAACAGCAACAAGAATTGTAGACGAACCTGTGATTACCGGCACACGTTGCGCCGAGCCAACAAGTTTGCCGTTAAGCTCCGGGATAACAAGACCAATGGCCTTAGCCGCACCTGTAGAATTTGGCACGATGTTAGCCGCCGCCGCACGAGCGCGACGGAAGTCAGGCTTGCGTCCTTGGTGAGGAGCGTCAAGGGTGTTTTGGTCGCCTGTGTAAGCGTGAATTGTTGACATGATACCAGACTGAATTGGAGCAAGGTCATTCAGCGCCTTTGCCATAGGAGCAAGGCAGTTAGTGGTACAGCTTGCGGCAGAAATGATATTGTCGCTTGCCTTTAGAATTTGCTCGTTTACGCCGAAAACAACAGTCGGCAGGTCGTCCCCTGCAGGAGCAGAGATAACAACTTTTTTCGCGCCCGCATTGATGTGAGCTTGGCTTTTCTCTTTGCTTGTGTAGAAACCTGTGCATTCAAGAACAACATCAACACCAAGGCTTCCCCAAGGAAGATTAGCCGCATCTTTTTCAGCGTACACTTTAATTGGTGTGCCTTCAACGATAATGGTGTCACCATCAACTTTAACGCACTTGCCGTAGCGACCTTGAGCGGTGTCATATTTCAGTAGGTGAGCCAGCATTTCTGGGCTGGTCAGGTCGTTCAGCGCCACGATTTCATAGTCAGCAGAACCGAACATTTCACGGAAAGCAAGTCTTCCGATACGGCCGAAGCCGTTAATTGCAACTTTTACTTTTGCCATTTTGTAGAACCTCCAAAGATTTAATTTTGCTTTAATAATACCACATTTCGCAGAGAATTGCAAGGGGTTAGTGTAAAATGTTGGTGAAGTTTTTCGGGGGCATTGTTAGAGCGTATCTACACAAAATGTAAAAGGCGAAAATTTGGCTGTTTTTCCGCCACTTGTCGTTACTCGTCGGTAAAATATTCTCGATATTCGCCCTCCTCGTGCCTAAATTGGCGAAAAAACTCCTCAAATTTCGCTCTTTTTATTTTGTGTAGACACACTCTAGCACTCTTATAACGGCGACGCCTTAACCAAACTATATGTCACCGCACCCAGGCACATCACCCCGGCAGACACCATCAGGGCTTTCATCACCGCTTTTTTCTTGCGGTAGCGGGTGGCAATAGCACGATAGTACAAGTTATCCGACAGAATATACGGGCGATTGGTCGGGCTGGCAGGCTCGCGCACCATTTTTAGGTAGGCGGTGCAACTATCGCACTCTGCCAAGTGTTCTTTTACCATAGCACGCCCGTCGTCGCTTATGGTTTTGTCGCTATATAGTGGCATTAAATCCTGAATAATTTCACATGATTTCATCTGTTAATATCTCCTTTAGGGTGTTTTTTGCACGGAAAAATATAACTTTTGCAGAGTTTTCGGTAATGCCAAGAGAAGCACCAATTTCCGCGAATGGCAAGTCGCCATAAATCCGCAAGATTATCACATCTCGATACTTTTTCGGCAGAGCTTCAATGCTTTCGCGTACACGCTTTTGCTGGGCTTCGCGCTGGAAAATCGACTCCGGTTGCTCTGTTTCACTTCCGGACAGCACTTCGGCAAACAGCTCTATGTCAACGCTGGCGTTTTTGTTCTTTCGCAGGTGCTTCAGAAAGGTGTTCTTTGCCACCGCCGCCAGCCAGGTGAAAATAGTGCAAGTGCCGTCGTAGCGGTGGAAAGAGCAAAGTGCTTGATAAAAACTTTCCTGGGTCAGCTCCTCGCACAAATCGGCGTTTTGACACATTTTGTACAGAAAACTGTAAACACGATTATAATATTTTCTATAAATCTCTTCAAAATCTTGAAAGTCTTCCATATTTCGAGCCTTTCGTTAAGTTAATAGCAGAAGTAGAGGGATAGTTACAGAGTGTGTTGAATAACGAGATTGAAACATGATTGACCACAATTGAGTTGTATCGAAATTAAATAACGTCTTATGAACAACTCCACCGAACGTCATTGCAAAGGCGGTTTGTGCCGTGCAATCCAGTGAAAGGGCAAGAAATCGCCATAAATCAACCCGTAAAACAA
>WQSD01000027.1 GCA_009788105.1 Oscillospiraceae bacterium
GCAACAACCACAGCAACCGCAACAACCACAGCAACCGCAACAACCACAACAACCGCAACAACCACAACAGCCACAGCAACCGCAACAGCCACAACAACCACAACAGCCACAGCAACCACAACAGCCTCAGCAACCGCAACAACCGCAACAGCCTCAGCAACCACAACAACCGCAACAGCCACAACAACCAGGGCAACCACTACCAACCCAGCTTAATCTTAGCACCGGCACAAGAGAGCTTACTCTTGGCATCCATACTCATATAACAATTGTTACATCAGTATTTCCTGATCGTGCTGACCCGACTTTGACTTGGACTTCGAGTAATCCAAGCGTTGCAAGGGTGGAGGTAGGAACTGATAGCACTCGAGTTGTCGTTCGACCTCTTTCCCCCGGAACAGCAATAATAACAGCAACAACGGTAAATGGCATTTCAGAATCACAAACCGTAACGGTTATCACTAACCCAATGCACGCTCCATTTAATTACACCACTTCCCAAATAACGCTTCCAAATCGCAGGCAGACGGCCGAAGAGAGAGCGGCATGGATAGCCGAATATAACGCAATGGGTGGAGCGTCTGCGTTTGAACTTGAAACAATTAGGCTTATAAATGAACTTCGAGTTTCAAGGGGATTGAATGCGTTAAGAATTTGTCCGTTGTTGATGATGGCATCAAGGCACTATGCACAGCAAAAGTCAAACTTAAACACTCCTGTAGGTCACAATCACGGTCCATATGGCGGTTCTCGTGCAACTGCCGAATCTTTTGGTACGTCAATACGTTGGTCCGGCGGAAATTCTGCCGGAGGGACATGGACACCACAAGACTTGTTTAATTTGTGGTACAATAGCTATGGGCACAGAAGATTTATGCTTGCACCGGAACACAATTATATTGGGCTTGGCTCGCAGTTAGGCGGGCGATTGGGAATATCTCACTACACTTTAATGCGACCGTAAATAATTTTGGAGCTTCTAACTTGTTTTAGAAGCTCCTATTTGTTAATAATTTGTAAAAGCGAGTTTTTGCTATTGCATTTCTGCGAAAAAAGTAGTACAATATATTTCAGTTAGCACTCCGCATAGTCGAGTGCTAAAAAATTAAAATCACAGGAGAGAAAATAATGACACTAAAACCCTTATCAGACCGTGTTGTGCTGCGCCCAACCGAAGCTGAAGAAACAACCAAAAGCGGCATTGTGCTTGCGTCTGCGGCACAGGAAAAGCCCTCGGTTGCCGAGGTTGTTGCCGTTGGTCCTGGCGGACTTGTTGACGGCAAAGAAGTTACCATGACAGTTAAGCCTGGCGACCGCGTTATCACCAGCAAATACTCTGGCACAGAAGTGAAATGCGACGGCGTGGAGTATGTTATCGTTAAACAGGGCGATATTTTAGCAGTGGTGGAGTAAGAAAAGTTAACAGTTAACAAGTAACTGTTAACAGTTAAAGGTCAAGGGCGTAAAACCAAGACCAAAATCAAGGGCGTAGGTCACAGAATCACGCTCATTAAATCAAAATAAACGAAAAGGATACGTTAACTGTTAACTGTTACTTGTTAACTGTTAACTGGTGTTACAATGCCAAAAGATATTATGTACGGAATCGACGCCCGCAATAAACTGCTTGCCGGCATCGACAAACTGTCTGACACAGTAAAAGTCACCCTCGGACCAAAAGGCCGCAACGTGGTGCTTGACAAAAAGTACGGCGCACCGCTTATTACCAACGATGGCGTGACCATCGCAAAGGAAATCGAGCTTGAGGACGCCATGGAGAACATGGGCGCACAGCTTGTGAAAGAAGTTGCCACCAAAACCAACGACATCGCAGGTGACGGAACAACCACCGCCACGCTTTTAGCCCAAATTCTTATCCGTGAGGGCATGAAAAATGTTGCCGCTGGTGCGAATCCAATGGTTATCCGCAAGGGTATCGCCAAAGCCACCGACAAAGCGGTTGAAACCCTTATCGCTAACTCGAAAAAGGTGAACGGCACAGCGGACATTGCTCGTGTTGGCACAATTTCGGCGGGGGATAGCATTATCGGCGAGCTTATCGCCGACGCTATGGAGAAAGTCACCGCTGATGGAGTTATCACCGTTGAAGAGAGCAAAACCAACGAAACATACTGCGAAGTTGTTGAGGGGATGCAGTTCGACCGCGGCTACCTGTCCCACTACATGGTGACTGACACCGACAAAATGGAAGCCGTCATCGACGACGCCCACATTCTTATCACCGACAAGAAAATCAGCAACATCCAAGAGATTTTGCCACTGCTTGAGCAAGTTGTCCAGTCGGGCAAAAAGCTGTTCATCATTGCCGAGGACGTTGAGGGCGAGGCGCTCACGACTATCGTGCTGAACAAACTTCGCGGCACATTCGTGTGCGTTGCGGTGAAAGCCCCCGGCTTTGGCGACCGCCGCAAAGAAATGCTGCAAGACATCGCCATTCTGACAGGCGGACAAGTTATCACAAGCGAACTGGGCGTTGAGCTGAAGGACGCTACCATTGATATGCTTGGACAAGCCCGCCAAGTGAAGGTGACAAAAGAGAACACCATCATCGTTGATGGTGCGGGAGATGTCGGCGAGATTAAGAATCGTGTGGGGCAAATCCGCCAAGCTATCGAGACTACCACATCCGACTTCGACCGAGAAAAATTGCAAGAGCGTCTTGCGAAAATCAGCGGCGGGGTTGCTGTTATCAAGGTTGGCGCGGCAACCGAAGTTGAGATGAAAGAAAAGAAACTGCGTATCGAGGACGCGCTGAACGCCACTCGTGCCGCTGTTGAAGAGGGCATTGTTGCGGGAGGCGGTATCGCTTATCTGAACGTGATTAAGGCTGTTTCTCCGCTTGTTGACACAGTTGACGGGGACGAGAAAACCGGGGTGAAGCTTGTACTTCGTGCCCTTGAAGAGCCGGTACGCCAAATCGCGTGCAACGCAGGGTTCGAGGGTAGCGTTGTGGTGAACGAAATCGTGAAAGCGAACAAGCCGGGCTACGGCTTTGACGCGTACAACGAGGAGTATGTGGACATGATTGAGGTGGGCATCGTTGACCCGACCAAAGTGACCCGCTCCGCGCTGCAAAACGCCGCAAGCATTGCCTCTACAGTCATTACCACCGAGGCAGTTGTGGCTGACCAACCGGAAGAAGCTCCACCTGCCATGCCACCTGGTGGCGGTATGGGCGGGATGTATTAGTATCAACGCTGAGGGGTAGTTGTTTTCGCATGAAGGGGAATTCATTTCCCCGTAAGCGAAAAATAACTGCCCCTCAGCGCGCGATTAAACGAAAGGGGGGGTGTTGGCGAATGAATGACAGGCATGAAGAGGACTATGCCTCCTCTAAAAATCTTATTTGACATTTCCTCTGTTTTGTGTTATGATGAGTATATCCAATACGCTCTCATAGAGAGGCTTGTAGAATATCAAGATTATTACTCGCACTAAATTCAAAGGACATCCACATGGCAGAATTCACTTCAAAAACAGTACCATTCAGCTTAGAGGCCGAGCAGTCGGTGTTAGGCTCGATTCTTGTTGACCCGGAACGGTTTACCGAGGTCACAGGCATAATAAAATCCGACGACTTTTACCTTGAAGAGCATCGGCAGATTTATGACGCCATGCGGGAGCTTTTTCTTGTAAATCGTCAAATTGACCCGGTTACTTTGATTGACAAATTAGTCGAGCTTGGGGTGTATGACCGTGAGCGCAGTATGGCGTACATAAAGTTAATCGTTGACGTTGTGCCATCTGCCGCAAACGTGGCAGACTATGCCCGCATTGTGAAAAGCAAAAGTCTGCTTCGCCAGCTACTTACCGCCACCGACGAGATAAACGCCGAGGTTATGGCAGAGGCGGGGGACGCCCGCACCATAATCGAGGCCGCCGAGGGGCGTATCATGCGCCTTGGAGCAGGGAATATCAGTGGCGACCTGACTCACATTCGGGAGGTGTTGCTAGACGCCTATGCCCAACTTGACGAAATTTCTAAAAACAACGGTAAAAAAATTGGAGTGCAGTCGGGATTTTCTGCCCTTGATAATGTGCTTATCGGCATGGCGTCAGGAGATTTTGTTCTTGTTGGCGCACGCCCCGGTATGGGTAAGACCAGTTTTGCGGTGAACCTTGCCACCAATATTGCCCACACCTCCGGCAAGGCGGCGTGCATTTTCAGCATGGAGATGACCAAGACCCAGCTTGCCACCCGTATGCTGTCCAGCGAGGCTCTTGTAGACAGCCGCGAACTTCGTTCAGGGAACATTAGCGAAAGCGATTGGAAGAAACTCGCAGGAGCCGCGTCCTATCTGTCCGCCTGCGAAATATACATTGACGATAGCGCAGGAATCACTGTGGCATCAATGAAAGCTAAGCTGAAGCGACAGAAAAATCTTGGCTTTGTGGTGGTGGACTATTTGCAGCTCATGCAGTCGGACCGCCGCACCGAAAACCGCACCCAAGAGGTGGCGGAAATCTCTCGCGGGCTGAAGCTAATGGCGAAGGACCTTGGTGTGCCTGTGCTTGCTTGTGCCCAGCTTTCCCGTGCCTCCGAAACCCGCGGGGACAAGCGTCCTATGCTGTCCGACCTGCGGGAATCAGGGTCAATCGAGCAAGATGCGGACATGGTACTCTTCCTGTATCGGGACGAATATTACAACAAAGACGACCCGGACAATGTGAACAAAGCGGAAGTTATCGTGGCGAAAAACCGTCACGGCAGCACAGGCAATGTGGAGATTGGCTTTTTCGGAAAGTATACGAAATTCTCTACCCTGGACACACGAGAAGAGGGGTATTAGGGAGTGCCTAACAAAGAAATCGAAGCCACCGCTCCCCTTGCGGCAAGCGTGGCGAGAGTTATGTCCCGTAATCAAAGCACAAGCGGCGAATATCTCGTCGCTTTTTCAGGTGGGGCAGATTCGGCGGCATTGCTGCATTATCTTGTCCACGCCACACCCAAGGCAAAGATTTACGCTGTCCATGTGAACCATGGTATTCGTGGGGACGAGGCACAGCGGGACGAAGATTTTTGCCGTCGGCAATGCGAAAAATATGGGGTAAAGCTGTTTGTTTGCCACTACGATGTGCCGACTTTGGCGAAACAGCAAAAGCTGGGCATTGAAGAAACTGCACGGAACGCACGGAAAGAGGCTTTTGCCACTATTTCCTCCCAGCAGAACAATCCTCGGCTTGTCACGGCACACACGGCTGACGACAACCTTGAAACCATGGTTTTCAATCTAACCCGTGGCACAGGCTTACGGGGAATGTGCGGAATTGTGCCCAGCGTTCATCGCCCGCTGATTTTTGTGTCGCGGCAGGAAATTCTTGACTACTGTTCCGCCCACGGAGTGGAGTATATTCATGACAGTACCAATGATTCTACCGACTATACCCGAAACTATATTCGGCACAATATCATTCCGCATTTGCGACACATCAACCCTGCGGTGCATAGGGCGGCGTCCCGCTTGTCCGAGAATTTATGGACAGACGAAGAGTATCTTGAGTGGCAAACGACACAGATTTTTGCCCCCTTTGTCCACCAAGGCAAACTTGAGGTTCCCGCCCTGCAAAACATCCACGAAACAATTCTTGTTCGTGTGCTGAAAAAGGCTCATCAAATGGCAGTCAGCCAAATTCATGACGGCAAAGAGCAAGGGCAACTAACCTCTGACAACATAAAGCAGCTGTTGGAGATAATCCGCGTTGGCAAGCCTACCCAGTTGTCCCTGCCTGGCAAGGTGCGCGGGAAAATTGAGGACGGTGGGTTTGGGTTTGTGCGAGACGACAGGAAGAGATAGGGCTTGAAAGTAGCCCTTGGTTTGTTTTTGCCATATTCAGGTGGAAATGGTTCAGTAAATTGCTAAAAAAACATTATTATCATTATATTTGGTGAAATATTACCCGATTTCACAGAAATTATGCTGATAAAATTGTAAGTTGTAACAATTGAAAAAAATCAAAAAATGTGGTATACTGTTGTATGGATTGGTGGGAGCCTTTCCTATCTCAATACACTCAAAAGAGTATATATGGAGAAATTATGAAATCAAACAAACTAAAATTGGACTTAAAAAAAGATTGGCTGCTTTTGCTATTGCTTTTTATTGGTGTTGTTCTTGTCCTTGCTTCGGTTATTGGAATACCGCTGCATCTATTGTCAAGCAGAAACGATTCGCCGCCTATTGACCCAGGGTACGGGCATGGGCAAGGTCAGTATGAAAACGATAATTTAGATGGTTCTGGCTCGCAAATAAACAACCCGTCGCAAAATCCACCTGTTATCAACAATCGACCGCCGAATAACCAAACAAACAACGGAGAACAAACGAATAATAACAATGCGGGCAATGACACCCCAGGAAATGGCACTTCAGGTAACGATACTTCGGGTAACGATAACACAGGTTCAGGCACTAATGGCAACGATATTCCTGGCGGAAACACCGGGAACAATAATCCCGGTGGTAACACAGGGAACAACAATCCCGGTGGCAACACGGGGAACAACAATCCCGGTGGCAACACAGGCAATCAAAACCCTGGCAACCAAAATCCTGGCAATCAAGACCCAGGCAACCAAATTCCTGGCAATCAGAACCCAGGTAACCAAAATCCTGGTAACCAAAATCCTGGTAACGAAAATCCAGGCAATCAGAACCCTGGTAATCAGAACCCTGGCAACCAAAATCCAGGTAACCAAAATCCTGGCAACCAAAACCCTGGCAATCAAAACCCTGGCAACCAAAACCCTGGCAACCAAAATCCTGGCAACCAAAACCCAGGCAATCAAGACCCAGGCAACCAAATTCCAGGCAACCAAAACCCTGGTAACCAAAACCCAGGTGACAACACGCCTACCGACCTTGGCTTTAGATTCAGCCGTGCGTTTAGCACAATTCAGGCTAATCACACAATAGAACTTCCTACTATTGTTTGCAGAAACACAGGAAGAGTGTTTCGTGACATCACTTGGACTTCGAGTAACAACGGCATTATGAGTATTGTTTCGGGAAGAACCCAAAGTGCCCAAGGAGTGGCTGTTGGAACTGTGACATTGACTGCAACAATCAACGAAACAGGAGAAACTCTTGTCAGAACCATCACCGTGACTCCGCAAACAACAGTCCGTGTATGGATTGTTAGTGGCGGTTGGGCTTCCGGCAGAAGATTCTATACAGTGCAGGCTCTTGAAGCGTTTTTGAACAGCTCTGCGAACAGAAATAATCCTAATCCGTCAAGATCTCACACTCATAGACACGAACGGATATAATAAAAAAAATCGCACTTTTTATTCCGAGTGCGATTTTTTTGTTGACATATCACTAAAAATGTTGTATAATAAATATAACTTCTATTCGAAGGATAGAAAATTACACTTATAGAGGAACTTATGTATAAAATCGGAATTGATTTCGGCGGTACAAACATTGCTGCCGGGCTGATTGACGAGAACAATCAAATTATTCAAAGAACAAATCTTCCAACCCGTAAAGAAAAGGGCATGGAAGGAGTTTGTGAGGATATTGCCACTTGTTGTGCTACTTTGACCGAACAGGCGGGCATTGCAACAAAGGATATTTCTGTCCTTGGGGTCGCTTCTCCCGGCACTATCAACAGCGTTAGCGGAGTGATTGAATATTACAGCGGCATGAATGTGCGAAACTATCCTCTTGCGGAGAAATTGCGTAAACTCACCGGCATTTCGGAAGTGCGTGCGGAGAATGACGCAAATGCTGCCGCCCTTGCCGAGGCTGTGGTTGGTGCGGCACAAGGCGCGGCACATTCGGTGACAGTCACCCTTGGCACAGGTGTTGGCGGCGGAATTATCATTGACGGCAAGGTGTACAGCGGATTCAATCATTCGGCGGCGGAGCTTGGGCATATAGTTATTGTCCACGGCGGCGAGAGTTGCTCTTGCGGTCGCCGTGGCTGTTGGGAGAGTTACAGTTCTGCTACTGCGTTGATTCGCATGACCTGTGCGGCAATGGAGGGCAATCTTATAAGCGAGCTACATACCATCGCCCACCAAGACGGGAAAGTCAGTGGCAAGACCGCATTCCGTGCCGCCGAAGCAGGTGACTCTGCTGCCACAAAGGTGGTAAGGGATTACATTGCCTATCTTGCCACCGGAATCACCAATATTATCAACATTTTTCAGCCTGAAGTGCTGTGCATTGGCGGCGGAATCAGCGGAGAAGGGGAGAACCTACTTGTCCCCCTCCGCAAGTTGGTGGACGGCGAGCAATATGCTCGCACCACCCCTCACAAAACTCGCATTGTCACGGCAAAACTGGGGAATGATGCAGGAATTATCGGGGCGGCGTTGTTGTAGAAAATCATAAAATGGGGATGTTGTCCCCAAATATAAAAACACTCGTTTGATATGCGAGTGTTTCAATCTGAAGAAAAAGGTCAAGGTCGTGGGGTTTCACCCCACACCCGACCACCTTTTTGTAAAAAGGTGGAACAAAAACTTTTTCTCACAAAAGCATTTCATGCTTTTGTATCAAGGTTTTTGAAAGTCCAGAAAACTTTTTGCAAAAAGTTTTCTGGTGGGGTTTGGGGCAACGCCCCAAGGTGTTTATTGATTTTTCTTCAGTAAAAAAACACTCGGTTGATATACGAGTGTTTTTTATTCAGTAACGCCATTACAGCTTTCACAACTCAATTTGGGTCATGCACTAAACAGTATACAATCCCATTTCCCGCTCCAAAGCGTCCAATACAACTTCTGCCGCCGCTTTGTTTTCAGCTTTTGCCATCAGGTACACTTTCACCTTTGGCTCTGTGCCAGAGGGGCGAACAATCACTGCGCACTCTCCCTCCAGCTCGAAATATAGCACGTTTGATTTTGGCAAGTTCGTGGGCTGTTTTTCTCCGCTTGATAGCACAGTAATCTCCGCCGTAGAATAATCCCGCAAACGGCAAACGGCACGCCCTGCGAAAGATGCAGGAGGAGCGTTTCGCAAGCTGTCCATCAAGTCGCTCATTCGCTGAACTCCGTCAGCGCCGGGGAAACTTATGTTAATGGTCCGCTCGTGATAGTGTCCATAGGTGTCAAGCAGGGCGTCAAGAGCGTCGATTAGAGTCATGTTGCGGCTTTTGTAGTGTGCCGCCATTTCTGCAATCAGCAAACAGGCAACCACCGCATCTTTGTCCCGCACATAAGTGCCTTTAAGGTAGCCATAGCTTTCCTCAAAGCCGAAAAGATAGCTCCCTCCGTCAGGAACTTCGTTTTGCAAAATCACCTCGCCGATAAACTTGAAGCCAGTTAAAACATCATACAATTTCACCCCGTGCCGCTGGCAAATAGTTTGTGCAAGCTGTGTTGTTACAATGGTTTTCACCGCAAATGGGCGGGGTGGCATATCTCCACGACGGTTATGGGCAGAGATAATATAGTCCAGCAACAGCGCACCCATTTGGTTGCCGCTGATTAGGACAAACTGCCCATCTTTGCCACGGGCAACGCACCCAACACGGTCGGCGTCAGGGTCGGTGGCGATAACAAGGTCACAGGCGTTGCCCTCTGCCACAGCGATTCCGTGAAGAAACGCGTCCATGGTTTCGGGGTTGGGGCTGTTCACTGTTGGGAACTGTCCGTCAGGCTGCACTTGGCTTGGCACAGTAAACAGATTTTTCAGTCCTGCACGGCGAAGAACCTGTGGTACAACACTCGTTCCCGACCCGTGGAGGGGGGTGTACACAAGGCGGAAGTCCTCTGTGGAAGTGGCGGATGTAATGGCTGTCGGGTCAACCTGCTGTGCCATGACCTGAGCAATGTAACTCTCGTCCATATCAGCCCCAAGGATGATGATTTCCCCCCGGGCAACTGCGGTGTCAAAGTCGCAAGACTTTACCCCGTCGAAAATATCCACTGCGGCAAACAGGGCAGCGACTGTATTTGCCGCCTCTGGGGCAAGCTGTGAGCCGTCTGCTCCGTAAACCTTATAGCCGTTGTACTCCTTGGGGTTGTGAGAGGCGGTGATTGTCACCCCTGCCGCCGCACCAAGCTGCCGCACAGCGTAGGACACCATGGGAGTGGGGCGAAGCGCATCATACAGATACGCCTTTATCCCATTTGCCGCAAGGGTTGTGGCGGTGATTTGGGCAAAGGCCTGTGAGTTCGTGCGGCTGTCATAGCCGATAACCACCCCCGCATCCTGTCCACCCTCTTCAAGGATAAACTGGGCAAGCCCCTGAGTGGCACGGGCAACAGTGTACGAGTTAATTGCCGCAGGTCCATGGGTCATA
>WQSD01000028.1 GCA_009788105.1 Oscillospiraceae bacterium
CCCACGTCAAGGTCACAACTGCTGCCGTCGTCTGTGACGAACACCTCTCCATGCTGATACGGACTCATTTTCCCTGGGTCAATATTTAGATAGGGGTCGAACTTTTGCAGGGTTACTTTCTTGCCCCGCGCCTTTAACAGCCGCCCAAGAGATGCCGCCGTAATGCCCTTCCCTAATCCGCTAACCACTCCGCCAGTTACAAAAATATACTTCATTGCGCTTGTTTTTCTCCTTGAAAATTCTCTTATGAGTGTGTTGAATATATGATTGACCACAAACCCTTTTTTTCAACACTCCCATTATATCATATTTTACTACATTTTGCGCGAAAGGTCAATAGGAAAAAAGAAAAAGATTTTGCGACTATCTGGTTAGCTCATGGAACAGACATTTCTGTAAATCCCCTTTCGCGAGCGGAAGGGGGCGCTGTGCGAATAGCACATCCCAGCGCGGGAGCGACTGCGACCCGGGGGCAGGGGCTGGTGTTTGCCCCTGACGGGGTAGGTGTGAAACGAACAACACCCTCTCTGCATCTTAAATCGTAGGGGCGGGGCTTGCCCCCGCCCGCAATATACCACCGAACCACCCCGCCTACGCCACCCCTCCGCAGAGTGGAGTTAGGGGCAAGGACACTCCCTCCGACGGCTACGCCGCCACCTCCCTCGACAGGGAGGCATGGGTGTAACCGCACCCATAGAGACGACCGCCCTCGGTCGTCCGCTGAATGGGGTAGCCGCACCCCTGTAGGGGACGACGCCCTCGGCGTCCCGCCTTTGGAGATAATCGTTTGTTTTAATTTCGATACACCCTCAATTACAATGAGAAGCTGAAACCTTGCATTAATTTTTGTGCTTGACTTTACCACGAAAATGTGGTAAACTATGTTTGATTTAACCGACGAGCAACGACGGACTGCGCAGTTTTTCACAGTCAAAATGTGTAATGTTTATTCGGCGGGGCAATAATTCAGAACAGGGGAAAGAAATGGGATTTGGACTGATATTCATTGGATATTCGGTGATGTTCGTTATGCCGATTAGCATATTCCCCAGCTTTATCGGGCTGTTTATGATAATGCGCGGTGTGCGACGGCTTTTGCCATACAGCAATAAATTTGCACACGCATATAACGCTTTTTTTATTCTAAGTATTTATAGTGCCATGGTTACTTTTCTCGCCATTGGAGAGTGGCTAAACATACCTTTTCTTACGATTGACACTGTCAGTTTGGTGAAAATCGGCGAATGGGTCGGCATGGCAATAGCACACTTTTTCCTGTTTGCCGGACTGACCCAACTTTCACGAGATGTGGGCGTAAAACGAATTGCGGAAAAACTTTCCCGCAACCTGTTTTTCACTATTTCATATATTTCTGTACAAGTAATTCTTGACCTTATTAGACCGCCAATACCCATGCCATTGCAATCTTTGAACATATTAACATGGAGTATTATCGTAATTATGAACTCTGTTCAAATTTTCTCTTGTTATATGCGAATTTGCTACGAGGGAGATGAATATACCGACGACCCCAAACCCAAGCAAGTGCGTCGACACGAAGATGATTAATATCTACCAAAAGGAGAAATAACGTGAACACAAAATTTATAATCATCGGTTTAATATTTTTGTTTAACCCTGTTATACAAGTTTTCGACATTTTGCCGGATATATTTGGTGCCGCATTTATTTTAGTGGGAATTTATCGTCTTGGACGATTAGAGGAGAACGGATTAGCGGCCAGAAAGTCTTTTTCATGGCTTTTATATTTCAGCATCGCTCGCTTTATTACTACCATAATAATTGTATATACCGCAAATCTTAGCGGTGCATGGCCGATACTTCTTGCTGCGCTATTTAGTTACTTTGAAGCCCACTTTACTTTCTTCGGATTTAAGCATTTGCTTCGCAGTACCGAGTTAATGGGACTGGCGTCTAACAATGTGAAAGTTTACGACAATCCGAAAATCAAGCCTTTTATGCGTCTTACTGTGATTTTCCTTGCACTTCGCACTGTTTTCGCCATCATTCCCGAATTTACTGCGCTTGTGCCACCGCCAGTACCTGGACTTGGACCACAACGAAACATGGCACTTATCGCCATATCTCTTTCGATTATAAATGCTATGATTGTGTTGATTTTGGGAATTGTGTGGCTTATTCGAGGTAGAAGATTGTTCCGCAGTTTAGGTAACGATACCAAATTTCAATCATATCTAAACAAGCGATATGATGACGAAATTACAAATATGCCGGGCGCGTCCCACTTTCATGAATTCAAAAGTATTTTGCTTCTTATATGCGCAGGAATGGTATTTGCTATACCTCTTGTGATGGACGGACTTGATGTACTTCCCACTTTTGTATCAGCAGTATTTTTTGTGTGGGCGGGTGTGTTACTGCGCTTCCATTACAAAAAACCAGCAAATATGATGATTGTAAGTGGTTCAGTGTTTTTTGTCGTTAGTTTGTTTGAATGGATACGAAGATTTATTTTTGTAACCAACAATTATAACCTTGCCGACCCCCTATCTTTTCGTGAGGTGATATGGGCAAGAGTGCGGGGAGATAATCCAGTCCCTGCAATAGCCGCGGAATACGATTTTTTGCTGGGATTAGGCATATTTCGTATGGGATTATATGCAATTACCATGGGAGCAGCGGTGTGGGGCATAATGAAGATTGTGCGAAACCACACAGGGTTAAACGCAGAAGTTGACCTTGACTCTAATCGCCAACGAGGGCGAAAAGTTCGCGGAAAACTGTACTCTCTTTTGATGATTATTATGACGGCATTCGCCGGTTCGATTGTCATATCTGTGTTGACAGTGCTATTGTTCTTTCATGAACCGGCACATGGACTGTGGATGCTTGATGTTTTAGTTGCGACGACGGTGTTTTTCCTGCTCCGTGCCTTTGCCGAAAAAACCATGGACAGGATAAAGGGACGGTATCATTTGGAATAGGGTGTGATGATGGTGCAGATATGGTCAGGCGAATAGGAACGAGCGAACCCTCCCATTTATGGGAGGGTTCGTTGAAGAAAAAGGTCAAAGTCGTGGGCTTTCCGCCCACACCCGACCAGTTTTTTGAAAAAAACTGGACTAAAAACTTTTTTCACAAAAGCATGAAATGCTTTTGTACGAATAGCTCAAACAGGGCTACCCTACCACCACAGGTAGCCATATTTCCCAGGTGTCACTTTCTCCTTGGTACTGCTCCATGTGCGGCACGGAGGTGTCCCGTTTGTAGCCGCTAATTGGCATCCATTCGGTGAGAATGCGGGTGTACGCCTCGGACAGGTTTTGCTCGGTCATTTCGGTGTCATAAGTGAACACCGCCCACGTTGCGGCGGGGATTTTAAGTTCAGTGTCTTCTCCTATTCTCCCCATGAACATTCTAAACCTATTGCTGGGTTCAATGAAAGAGCCATTTGCATCGTACAAAGGCAGGTCCACATTTCCTTGGTCAATAAGAACCACATTCCCAACTTTTTCGGCTCGCCACCTTTCCCAGTCATCTCCGTAACCAAGTGACTTGGCATCTTTTTTCATTTCTTCTAAAATCTCCACGGAGTGGTCTGCATCCTCTTTATTAAATTTAATTACATCCCTTGACCATTTAAGAATATGCATATTTATGGGCGGTCTATCAAAATTAACTTCAAGTGGTTTAGGTAACTGTTCAAACATAGGTGTCACAATCCTATCTATTTTCAAACCCATCACCCCTCTTTTTTCAATACGATGTTTCATCTCGCCTACTCCTTTAATTGTAAGTTTGAAGGAGATTGGGGGATAGGTTTTCAGGGTCACGCCACTTTTCCGTACCGCCAGGGGTGCGGTTCCGTGCAACTCTTTGAACGCACGAGTGAATGTGGTGGGTGACTCGTAGCAGTATTTCAGAGCAATGTCAATGATTTTTTCGTTGCTGTTTTGAATGTCAAAAACTGCTTGGGAAAGCCGCCTACGGCGAATGTACTCTGAAACGGACATTCCGGTCATAAACGAAAATATCCGCGAAAACTCATACACCGAGCAACCGACAATCTGCGAAAGTGTGTCGTAGCGTATGGTCTGCGTCAGATTTTCTTCGATATGCTCCACAACATTGTTCATTCCTTTTAACCAGTCCATAATAATCTCCTTTCTGCCATAATTATATCAAATGCGGGGCGGGAAGTCTTTGCATTTGTTGCTAAGTTTGGATAAGGGTGTAGCAATAGAGCTATCCCAAAAAGCGGGACGCCGAGGGCGTCGTCCCCTACACAGGATGCAGTTGAACAAATGTAGGGGAGGTTGCCCCCGACGTCCCGCAACTTAGGGTTATCACAGAATAAAAAATCTTCAAAAAACGCTCAATTTTGCCAGCATTTTGACAATGTTTTTTGTTTCGATACAACAACCTTAATAACAACAAATATTGTTTATTTAGATACACAAAAAACGGCTATTGTTCATCCAATAGCCGTTTTTGATAGCAGATTTAGTACATCTTGCTCATGTTCACAAGGCGGTTGTAGCGGATTTTCGCTTCTTTCGCGGCTTGCTCGAACAGGGCGGCGGCACGCTCGGGATACTGCTGCTCAAGACGACGATAACGTGTCTCGGAACGCAAGAACTCCACAAAGTCCGCAGTTGGAGCAGGAGAGTCAAGAACCAAACGCTCGCCCTCAGGACGGCGAGGGTCATAGCGGAAGTTGTGCCAATAGCCCGCATCAACAGCCTTTTTCATCTGGATTTGACAGTCAGCCATTCCACCAGGCAAGCCGTGCATTTCGCATGGGCTGTAACCGATAACGATTGACGGACCGTCATAACTCTCGGCTTCCACAATGGCTTTCAGGGTTTGGTTCATGTCCGCGCCCATTGCCACTTGGGCAACGTACACATAGCCGTAGGACATTGCAATGTCAGCAAGGCTTTTCTTGGCAACACTGCGTCCGCTGGCGGCAAACTGGGCAACCTGACCCATGGCAGACGCCTTAGAGGCTTGTCCGCCTGTGTTTGAGTACACCTCGGTGTCGAACACCATCATGTTCATGTTCTCGCCGGTAGCAATTGCATGGTCAAGACCGCCAAAGCCAATATCATAAGCCCAGCCGTCACCACCAAATGCCCACACAGATTTCTTGGACAGGAATGCTTTTTCCGCAAGAATGCTCTTCTCGGTGCAAGAGGCACAGCCACTGCCACAAGATGAAGCCTTGGCTTCAAGCATTTTCACCAGTTTAACAGTAGCTTTTTCGTTGGCGTTACCATCGCCTACTGTGTCAAGATATTCTTTAACAATCGCACCCTCTTCACCTGCAAGGTTTAGGCTTTTCACCTTTTCAATCAAGCGTTCACGAATGTTAGCTTGACCCAAGGCGATACCCAAGCCAAACTCGGCGGTGTCCTCGAATAGGGAGTTCGCCCAAGCAGGACCGCGCTTGCTTTCGTTGTTCACTGTGTACGGCGTAGCAGGAGCAGATCCACCCCAAATAGATGAACATCCGGTAGAGTTAGCAATGTACATACGCTCGCCGTACAGCTGAGTAATCAGCTTGGCGTAGGCTGTTTGTACGCACCCGGCACAAGCACCGGAGAACTCGAGAAGTGGTTGCTTGAACTGGCTACCTTTAAGGGTTTGCTCGTTAAACGGCAGCTCTTTCGCCGCAACTTTGCTTGAAACAGCGTAGTTAAACACTTCTTGTTGCTCAAGCTGGCTTTCGCGTCCCACCATTTCAAGAGCTTTTGTCTTGGTTGGGCAGACACGGGCGCACAGGTGGCAACCCATACAGTCAAGCGGGCTGATAGCAAGGGTGTATTTGTAGCTCTCGCAACCTTTGTCCTTCATTGGGAGCATTTTGGTTGCGGCAGGAGCGGCGGCGGCCTCTGCCTCGTCCATTACGATAGGGCGTATGGTGGCATGAGGGCAAACATAAGAACAGCGGTTACACTGGATACAGTTTTCGTGAATCCACACAGGCACATCAACCGCAACTCCGCGCTTTTCAAATGCGGCAGACCCTTGTGGGAAGCTACCGTCAACATAATCCATGAATTTAGAAACAGGGAGCTTGTCGCCCTCCATTTTTGTCATAGGAAGAACGATTTCGTTGACAAACTTCTCAAGAGCAGGGCGGTCAGAGGTGATTGTATCAACAGGCTTGTCGGGAGAAAGTGCTTTCCAGCTGTTCGGCACGTTCACTTGGATAACAGCGTCAACTCCGGCATCAATCGCCTTGTAGTTTTGCTCAACAACATCCATACCTTTCTTCTCGTAAGAATACTTGGCGGCTTTTTTCATCTCTTCAACAGCAACGTCCGTAGGGATAACTCCTGACAGCTTGAAGAAAGCAGATTGCAGAATGGTGTTTGTACGTTTGCCAAGACCAATCTCTTTCGCTTTGTCAATGGCGTTGATGATGTAAAGTTTCACGTCATTGCGGGCAATTCTGGCTTTGAAGTAGTCAGGAAGCACTGTCTCAAGCTCTTCGGGTGTCCATTGGCAGTTCAGCAGGAACGTTCCGCCCGGCTTAATGTCGTCTACCACGTTATAGCCTTTCAGAACATAGGCAGGCACGTGGCAAGCGATAAAGTCCGCTTTGTTTACATAATAAGGAGCTTTGATTTTTGTGTCCCCGAAACGCAAGTGGGAAATTGTCACCCCACCTGTTTTCTTAGAGTCATATTGGAAGTAGGCTTGTACGTTTTTCCCTGCTGTATCGCCGATAATGCTTGTAGCGTTTTTGTTAGCAGAAACAGTACCATCACCGCCGATACCCCAGAATTTGCAAGAAACAGTTCCCGCAGGTGTGGTGTCAGGGCTGGTGGTTTCGGGTAGTGACAGGTTAGTCACGTCGTCCACGATACCAACAGTAAAGCCTGCCTTTGGCTTGTCAGCCGCAAGGTTTGCGTAAATAGCGAACACAGAAGATGGCGGGGTGTCTTTCGAGCCAAGACCATAACGACCGCCCACAACGACTTTGTCAGTCACGCCGTTTTCAGCAAGGGCTGTCATAACGTCAAGATACAGCGGTTCGCCAAGTGAGCCAGGCTCTTTTGTGCGGTCAAGAACAGCGACTTTTTTTGCAGTAGCAGGGATTGCCTCGATTAGCTTGTCCGCGCGGAAAGGACGATACAGGCGAACCTTGATAAGTCCCACTTTTTCCCCTGCGGCGTTCATGTAGTCAACCACTTCTTCGATAACGTCACACATCGAACCCATGCAGATAATCACACGGTCAGCGTCCGGCGCACCATAGTAGTTGAACAGCTTGTAATCTGTGCCGATTTTGGCATTGATTTTGTCCATGTATTCTTCCACGATAGCGGGCATAGCGTCGTAGTAAGTGTTGCACGCCTCGCGGTTTTGGAAGAAGATGTCCCCATTCTCCGCCGAACCGCGAAGTAGTGGGTACTCTGGGTTTAACGCATTGGCACGGAAAGCTGTGATGGCGTCCTGGTCGACCATTTCTTTCAGCTCATCATAGTCCCATGCACCGATTTTTTGAACTTCATGTGAAGTGCGGAAACCGTCAAAGAATGATAGGAAAGGCACTCTTCCTTTAATGGTAGCAAGGTGCGAAACAGCACCAAGGTCCATAACTTCCTGTGGGTTTGATGCGGCAAGCATTGCGTAACCTGTTTGACGGCAAGCATAAACGTCACTGTGGTCGCCAAAAATGTTTAGGGCATGAGAGGCAACACAACGAGCCGACACGTAAATCACGCTGGGAAGCAGTTCCCCTGCGATTTTGTACATGTTTGGAATCATCAACAGCAGACCTTGTGACGCTGTGTAAGTAGTGGTCAGCGCACCGGCAGTAAGACTTCCGTGTACTGTACCGGCCGCTCCTGCCTCTGATTGCATTTCGATAACCTTTGCCGTTTGACCAAAGATGTTTTGCAACCCTTCTGCCGACCAAGCGTCGGTAATCTCAGCCATTGGGCTGGATGGGGTGATAGGATAGATGGCCGCCACTTCGGTGAAAGCGTAGCTGACGTGCGCCGCCGCAGTGTTACCATCCATGGCTATCCGTTTTCGATTGTCCATGTTTTCTGTCCTCCGAGTTTTTGTGCTAAAGTTGCCTAAAAAATATACCTTTTTCGTTATCATTATGGCTACTCTGCTTTTATTATTGCTCCTATTATAGCACAAATTCGACAATTTGTAAAGGCATATTGCTTGAAAAGTGGATATTTTACGCAAATATCACCCTTTGTTAGGGCAAGCTAACATTGTGCTTTTAGCAGAAATATATTTTTGCGATAGTCTATCAGTCCCTCTCTTTTCATTCGGGAAAGCTCCCGTGACAAGGCACTGCGGTCAACATTCAGATACTCCGCCATGCCCTCTCGGTCAAAGGGGAGGGCGATTTTCGAGGCCCCCTCTCCCTCCTCCATGGCAAGACGGCGGAGATAGGTCAGCACTTTACTTCGCACACTTGGCTCAAGCAGGCAGTCGATACGCTCGTGAAGCTCCAACGCCTTTCGTGCCAACAATGAAGTGTAGTTGGCGGCAAGTTGCTCCCGCCCACGGCAAGCTCCTCCGCAGTCGCAAACAGCGCCAATGCGAGCAAAAGGGATAGACAGAAGTCGGCTGTCCTCCTCCGCGACTACCTCTACAAGGCTACGCTCTCCCGTCACTGCCGCAAGGATAATTCCCACCACCCCACCGGGGCGAATTAGAGTGACGATAACCTGCCGCCCATCTGCATCTAATTTAAGCGAACGTGCCTGCCCGGACAACAAAATGCCGAAATTGCTGACAGTTTCACCCTGTGATATAATAGTCTGCCTTTTTTTGTATGTTTCCACAGTTGCACGGACACAATAGAGCAAAGAGGGCAAGTCCTCCTGCAAAATCCCTGCGAAAAGAGGTAAATTCGGTGGAATAATGTTCATTAAAACTCCAAAATGGTTAATTTGGTTGCCAGGGCAACGGACATTCTCGACACATTATACTATAATAAAGAAAAAAAGTAAAGAGGTATTTTATGAGACAAGAAACAAATGTAAAACAAAGTACACTAAGGCTTGCACAAACAGGAATGATGATAGCGATGTTAGTCACATTTCAATACTTAACCGGATTATTTGGCAATCAATTCGTGACCGGTTCGGTGGTCAATTTGGTTCTTATATTAACGGTTATGTTGTTTGGTTTATACAGCGGTGTTGCCGTGGCGGCAATATCCCCATGGTTTGCATTTATATTGCCAATAGCCATTGGCCCGGGACGCTGGGAGCTAATTCCACTAATTTCTCTTGGAAATGTTGCGATGGTCGTCATATGGCACTTTATTTGTAAAATAAAAGTCAATCCCGAAATAATACCTCAAGTAATAGCACTGGTCGCAGGTGCTGTTGCTAAATATTTGATAATCTATCTTGGTCAGGTGTATTTTATTATACCACACATTATTCTTCCCTCTTTAGATGCCCCCGCAGGTGTTATCCCTCCACCTATACAAACAATGATGCACGCTATGTCTTATCCTCAACTTATTACAGCAACCATTGGCGGCGTAATTGCAATAGGGTTGATACCGATATTGAAGATGGCATTAAAAAAATCTCATTAAAGCGTATCCGCATGAAAAAAAGCGAGCCACTGCCCGCTTGATGAAAACAATCCTGGGGAATTATACCACAGTTGTCAGGAATGTACTTGACATTGATAGAGTGTGTAGACACGCTCTATCAATTTTTTTTTGATTTTTTTGATTTTTTTCAAAAAAACGCTTGACAATCAGGGAAAGCTGTGTTATACTGGTGTAAACAAAATTGCTTTACAGTGAGTTTGCTATGAAAAAAGAAATTGGACACAATATAAAAGGCGAGCGAATCTTCCTTGGGGACAAGGACAGGGCGGCGGAAAATCACGAGTTTTCCACCCTCCTTGATGTTTACGGCGGGTTGTTGTCTGACAAAAATTATGAAGTTATGCGAATGTATTACAGCGATGACCTTTCCCTTGCTGAAATCGCAGAGCAAGCTGGCATGACACGCCAAGGCACTTTTGCAAACCTGAAAAGTTGCAGGCAAAAACTTAGACAGTGCGAAGAAAAACTTGGTTTGATTAAGCGAAACGAAGAAATGCAACGAGATTTTGCGTACATTATGAAAAGGCTGGACACCCTTGCCAAAGAAGGGGTGGAAGTTCACGATATTATCGGCAGGGTGAAGAAAATACTTGAATTGTAACAATGAGGTTGTAACGAAACAAATGCTATTGTC
>WQSD01000029.1 GCA_009788105.1 Oscillospiraceae bacterium
GTGCAGGGCGATAACGTCATACTCCACGTCATCCGCCAGCCCCGCCTGCCCCTCCCGGTACATATTCGCCACACCGCCACCGATATTTTCCGCCACAAACTGCACCCTGTGCTTGTCCCACAGGCGGGAAAGGGTGGCAAGCCTGTCACGATACATGACCGCCGCCTCGAACTTCAGCTCCTCCGCCGATTTTTGCATTTGCCCCTCAAGCAGGGTGCGAACTGCCACAAAATTCCCCCGCAAAAAGCTCTCGATTTCACGGAAGATAGCGGCGTACTCTTCCCTGCTCACTTCACCACCGCACGGGGCAACACAATGCCCGATTTGCTTGTACAAACATGGACGAAAACGACCAATATCACGGGGAAAGCTGTGCTTACACGAATGGACACGAAAAATACGCCGCACAGCCGACAAAATTTCGTGAACGTTACCCTGGTTAAAGTACGGCCCGAAATATTTTGCCCGGTCGGATAAGCGGCGGCGTGTTATGCTGATGGTTGGAAAGGGCGACTCGTAGTCGATTTTGATATACGGATAGCTTTTGGCATCCTTCAGCCGAATATTATATTTCGGCTGATGGATTTTAATCAGCTTATTCTCAAGAATAAGGGCTTCAATCTCGGTGTCGGTGGCAATAAAATCAAAGTCATCTGCCGCCTCAACCATTTTTGCTGTCTTGTCGTCGTGGCGGGCAGATGCGGCAAAATACGTAGTCACCCGATTACGCAATGACACACTTTTACCGATATAAATTATAGTGCCCGCCTTGTTTTTGATGATATACACTCCCGGTGTACGGGGCAAGTCGGAGGCTTTTGACCAAAGTTTATGTTCACTCATCGCGCCACGCGCGAAGGGGAAATCGCGCACAAAAATACATAAAATTTGTGCTTAATTTCACGCGCACTTTCGGTTGATTTTCTTTAATTTGATTCAAACTCAACAATCTGGCGAAAAAAATTCATGCTGCGTTCGTGGTGTGCCGCTCTCATATGAATCGGACGACGAATTATTGCAAGCACAGTGTCGTTAGGTATAGGGTTGGTAGCACTAAAATACCGTGCAAACGCCGTGCTGGCAAAAAGAATGCCATAATCACAGGTGGCGTAGGTTGGCACAACAGAAAGCACTTCTGAAAGTGGTAGTAACCTCTGGTTATTAGCGTGAGTTGCAAACAGCTCCGGAGAAAGCAACACTATCACTGTGTAACCTATTCTCATTTCATCGACAAAGGCTTCCATTCCCCCGTGAGGGTCTGCAAAAAGCGGTGGTGTAACGCCTGCCACAACAGCTTCACGACGAAGTCTGTCTGCTTGCTCCGGCGTAACTACAGCCATAGGATGAAAATGAATATTCGGCTCGCCATCTTCCACGACTAAAATTGACTGAAAAGCCTCTTCAAGCTCGGCAGTTTGGTAGCGGTCAAGGCGCACAGGGCCTGCATAAAGGATATACGCATCTCTTGGTACACGCCCAATCATTGGAGCAAAAATAATAATCAATGTTATTACCGCAATAATAGTGCCAATTGCGTGCCATTTATAATATTCCCAAAAATATTCAGCTTTTTTCTTGAATGGCAGATTCTTGTCACCTAATACATCACGGAATCTCACCGCTCCTTCTCTTGGCATAACTACGTTTTTGCCCATGGCTATATCCTCCTTTAGGTTAATTTATAACGGCTTTAGAGTAGGAAACAACAGCACATCACGTATACTCGGACTGTCAGTCAAAAGCATAATAAGCCTTTCCATCCCAACTCCAAGCCCTCCTGTTGGCGGCATACCGTATTCTAATGCAAGCAAAAAGTCCTCGTCAATGTCGCACGCCTCTCCGTCACCTGCCGCTTTTTTCGCTGCTTGTTCGGTAAAGCGACGCCGTTGGTCAATGGGGTCGTTTAGCTCGCTGAATGCATTTGCGATTTCCCAGCTGTTGACGAACAACTCAAAACGCTCGGTATATTCCGGGTCGGCGGGGATTTTTTTCGCAAGCGGTGAGATTTCCACAGGATATTCGGTGATAAAAGTTGGCTGGAACAGCTTGTCCTCTACATATCGCTCGAAAAACAGCTCAAGCACAGCACCTATCCCTTGGTGCGGTTGGGCTTCGATGTTATGCTGTTTCGCAAGCCCATGTGCCTGCTCCACAGTAGTCACCTCGGCAAAGTTCACCCCGGAATGCAGTTTCACTGCTTCACGCATAGTGATACACGCAAAGGGTTTACTAAATTCGATGACTTCCCCTTGGAATTCTACGTCCGCCGTGCCGTGTATTGCCTCGGCAACATGGCGAATCATGCTTTCGGTCAGTTCCATCATGCCGCCAACATCCGTGTAAGCCTGGTAAAGCTCTAACAGCGTAAACTCTGGGTTGTGCCGTGTGGACACCCCCTCGTTACGAAAAACTCGCCCAATTTCATACACACGAGGGAATCCGCCCACAATCAGCCGCTTCAGGTGCAACTCAAGGGCAATACGCAAGACAAAATCACTACTCAAAGCATTGTGATAGGTCATAAACGGACGTGCCGCCGCCCCTCCTGCCTGTGCATGAAGAATTGGCGTTTCCACTTCCATAAAGTCACGCCCATCAAGAAAACGGCGTACTTCAGATATAATCTTCGTGCGACGAACAAAAGCTAACCTCGCCTCTTCATTCACAATCAAATCAACATATCGCTGGCGATAACGTGTGTCAACATCAGTCAGTCCGTGGAATTTTTCAGGCAAAGGCTGCAACGACTTTGACAGCAATGTCACCGCAAAGGCGTTCACCGACTTTTCACCCATTTTCGTGGTGAACAACTTGCCCGTCACACCCACAATGTCACCAATATCCAAACGGCGAAAATCATCGTAAGTCTGCTCACCCACATTTTCCCCTTTGATGTACACTTGAATTTTGCCGCCTGCGTCTGCAATGGTGAAAAAGCTGGCTTTGCCCATGATACGGCGGCTCATTATCCGCCCGGCAACAACAACTTCCCCCTCACCAATGGCATCAAACTCCTCCACAAGCTGTGCAGGAGTATGGGTGAAGTCAAACTTGGTTATCTCAAACGGGTCGCAGCCGCGCCCCACAAGCTCTGCCAGTTTTTCACGACGAACATGAAGCTGTTCGCCAACATTTTCGGTTTCAATTGTTCTGTTTTCTGTTTCCATTTATTTTCATCCTATTTGATTTTCACTTCGATATTTTCAAAATTTCAAGCTGATTTTCCCCACTCGGAGTAGCTACAGTAACTACATCTCCAACTGCCGCCCCAACAATAGCAGAGCCAATTGGCGACTTGTCAGAAATTTTTCGTTGAAGCGGATTCGCTTCTGTTGAACCAACCACATGATATTCAAGCTCCGCGCCTGTAAGCACATTTTTCACACTAACTTTCGAGCCGACACCCACAGCATCAGTAGATATTTCATCTTCATTTACCAATACCGCAGTTTTAATCAATTCTTCAAGTTCATGAATGCGATTTTCTACTTTGCCCTGCTCAGTTTTCGCTTCATCGTATTCGCTATTTTCTGACAAATCGCCGAATGACAACGCCACACGAATATTTTCAACAACTTCCTTGCGTTTTGTTGTCTTTAGATACTCAAGTTCCTTTTTAAGTTTCTCAAATCCATCTTTTGTAATTTTAACTGTACTCATGTCTTTATTCCTTTTAAGTTAATTGTACGCTAATCAGCAAATTGCTGTAGCGCCGTGTAAAGTTTTGTGTCTGTTTCAACTTCAATTCTGCCAAGCCGCAATACTTCTTGCCCGCATTCGATAAATACATCAGGAATCACACCGATGCCATCATATCCTACACCGCTTGGCGGGTAGTACATACCTGCGGTCAAGCGAATGACTGACCCGTTTGACAAGCGAAAAAACCGTTGCAAACTGCCTTTGCCGTAGGTAGTTTGCCCAACTATCACCGCCATATCATAATCTCGCAGAGCGGCCGCAAACAATTCAGACGCACTTGCTGAATGTTGATTTACAAGCACGACAATGGGAAAATCAAAATTTGCGTCTGCATAGTTATTTCGCACTTCTTCAGTGCCATCACCAAATCTTACTGTAGTTATAGGTCCTTCTGGCAACAGTTTTTGCATTATTTCAACTAACATATCCAACGAACCACCACCATTATACCTAAGGTCAAACAAAAACCTTGTCGCACCTTGACTTTGCAGGCTGTATAATGCTTCTCTGAAACGATTGGACACATGGTCGTTTGCAAAAGTTTGAATACGAACAATTCCTGTTTCTCCATCCGGGGCCATTGCATATACAATAGGTCGTGTGGTAATTTGCTCACGTACTATAGGGAAAAGCATTTCTTCGCCATCACGGACAATTGTTATTTCTACTGTAGTGCCAATCGCTCCACGAATATTGTCAAGTGCCACGGCAACACCTGTTTGCGAAACTGCTACACCATTAACGGCGTATATTATATCACCGCGCTGTAACCCCGCCGCCATAGCAGGACCATCTTCGTTCACATCGGTAATGACAATTGCTCCATCGGCTGAATTTATCGATACCCCAATGCCCACAAAATTTCCCGTTCTTTGTTCCATCATAGCATTAAATTGCTCGGCAGTCATATACTCGGCATATCTGTCTCCAAGTATTGAAAAAATCGAATTCAATGCATATTGCTCTAATCCCAAAAGATGCCTTTCAAGATATTCTCTTGTTTCTTGGTCGATTTCTCCCGGGAAATGTCTGTCAATAAGTTGGCGTATTTCGTTGGCGCGCCGCGACAAATCACCCTGTGAACCTCGCCTGTGAATAAAGCCAACTGCCCATGTGAACTGAGCCGTTAAAAACACGGCGACAAGGATTAGAATAATTGTCGTTGATAAAGAAACCTGTCTTTTTTGCACCATTTGTGGCGGTTGTTGCATAATGTAACATAAGAATGATATGCCAAAAATCGGCATATCATTCTTTTCCTTAATATAATTATATTTTTACGCAGGCTGACCAGCAAGAACTCTGTTTCGGCTTGCCTGAACAAATGGCAACGGTGCTACCGGCCGCCCGTTCACTCTCACCTCAAAATGCAAGTGAGGTCCGGTTGAAGTCCCGGTCGAGCCAACATCGGCAATTCTTTGCCCTCTTGAAACTTGTTGCCCAGGGCGAACGTGCAACCTTTGCGCATGTGCATATAACGTCTGGATTGCTCTTCCTTGACTATCAGTACCATGGGAAATCACAATATAATTGCCCCAACTATGGTGAAATTGTGATATTAACACCACACCACACTGTGCGGCATAAATAGGCGTGCCAAATTGCGCACCTACATCAATACCGGTATGAAATTGTCTGCGCCCGAAAATTGTTCGATAGCCAAATTGGCTTGTAATGCGGGTTGCAATTCTACGATCACGGGAGCAAAATCCTGTAGGCCACATCATTTCATCACTGGGATTAACCGGCGGAGGTGGAGCCGTGTTAGTATTTGCTGGCGGATTTTGCGCCGGTCTGTTAGCCGTAGCGGCAGCTTCTTGTTCGCGACGGATACGCTCTTCCTCGGCACGGCGTCTTGCCTCTTCTTCAGCTAATTGCCGCTCAAGCTGTTGAATCAGGCTCTCCATGCTTTGTTCGTATTGCTCTTCATTGCCTGCAAGTTGGTCAGATAACACTTGGTTTTGCTCTGAATCGCGATTTAACTGGTAAAGCACATCATTTAATTCATTTTGTCGTTCCTGCAAGGCGTCGTGCTGAATTTCCAAATAAGCACGCAGACGCAACTGTTCAAGTCGTTGCTCTTCAAGCTCTTCGGCAATGGCATCAAGCTGTTCTTGCATCTCTTCAAGCTCGGAAATCATGGCTCTGTCCCGGTCAACCCGTGTAACAGAACGCTCAATAGCAATTATCAATTCAAAAAAGCTGGAAGAGTCGTTGATAATACTAAGAATGTTTTGCCCTCCGTTTTCATGAAGGTTTCTTAGTCGTTCTGCTAAATTACCGCGCAATTCTTCTCTTCGCTCTTCAAGTTGAGCTATTTCGGCTTCGTTTTCTCTCATCAGCTGTTCATGTAACTGAATTAGCTCTTCAGAGTCGAATATTTCTGTTATTTTAAGATTGATTTGCTGTTCAATGGCAATCAACAGTGCCTCGTTTTCGTTTGTGGCACGAAGCAACCTTGCAAGCTCTGCCGAAACCCTTGCTTGCTCGGCACGATTGTTTTCAAGGCGTTGCTCCATATCGTTAATTTGATTACGAGTGTTGGCACTGGTTGCAATAATATAAGGCTCTGCTGAAAATTGCGGCAAAAACAAAAGAATAAGTGCTGCGACTATTACAACAGCCACCGCTTTTAGCAACAAAGATTTTCTTATCACACCAGTTAATTTAATATTATTAGCGTTCATATTTTCCTCCTATGTGAAAAACTTAATCTACGCTTTCATGTATTTGAATAATGAAATACAGCTTCCAATTACGCCGGTTAAAACACCTATTACAACAAAGCCCATCAAAATTTCTTCGCCTACTGCGGAAAAATCTAACATATTTATAATTCCGCCTTCTAATGCGTTTCTTACAACTCCGTATAAAAGCAATTGTACTATAAACGAAATTGTTGCTGCCAACAGTCCAATTATTGTTCCTTCAAGTATGAACGGCACCGTAATAAATGCTTTTGATGCCCCCACATATCGCATAACTGTAATTTCAAGTTCTCTTGACTGGACAGCAAGCCTGATGGTTGTTACGATAATAAACATTGTTACCAAAAACAAAATCGCCATAAAAGAAATAAAAATCAACGAAACTATGGCACGAATACCCTCAAGCATTTCTGCCACTTCAATATCATTACGGATAGTGGCAATGCCGGCAAGGCTGTATAAATTGTGTATCAAAGTTTCCAATCTTTCGTTATCGTAATAAGTGATAATCAAGGCATCGCGATAAACATTGCCTACTATATGCTCGTGTGGTCCAAGTAAATCTTCCATGCCCTCCAAAGCAACATCCCTGCTTATTATCTCTGGAACACCAACTACATTATCCATTTCTTGAACCATAACTCGAATCACATCGCTTTCATAATCTTCATCAACAAATGCGATTATTTGGTTCAATTCGGTAAGACTTTCAACATTATGAGTAATTGTGGTCAAAAGCAAATAAAAACTGCCGGTAAGCACAAGGCAGGCGGTCAAAATCAGCACAGATGCTCCTGTCAAAGTGAAATTTCGCATCATGCTTTTAATCGCTTGACCAATCATGTATAAGGGATTAAGGCTTTTCATTAAACATATCTCCCCGTCTGTCGCTTACTATTTTTCCGTGTCTGATTGTTACAACTCGTTGCTGAAACAAATCAACCAAACTTTGCTCGTGAGTTACTACAATTACTGTTTTGTTCAGTTTTTGAATGCGAACAAGCATATCCATCAATTCACGACTTAGTTCCGGGTCAATGTTACCGGTGGGCTCGTCTGCGATGATATAATCCGGGTTGTTGGCAAGGGCGCGCCCAAGGGCAACACGCTGTTGCTCGCCACCCGAAAGTTCGTTTGGATAGTTATTCTGCTTGCCCTCAAGATTCACCACTTTCAATATCAGCGGGACACGAGTGCGAATTACACGGTTGTTTTCTCCGACGGCACGCATAGCAAAAGCAATGTTTTCGTAAACGGTTTTGTTCTCGAATAATCGAAAATCTTGGAAAACAACTCCTAATTTGCGGCGATAGCGTGGGATGCGACCAAACCCCATTTTTGAAAGGTCATAGTTTCCCACAATCAGATTGCCTGATGTTAGCTTTTCTTCTCGAAGCAATAGCTTCATAAGGGTACTCTTGCCTGCACCGGAACTACCCACAATAAATACAAATTCGCCGTTATCAATATGAAGATTGATGCCATCAAGAGCAACTGTACCGTTTTTATAAATTTTCTTTACATTCTTGAACTCTATCATATAATTCCTCGCTGTGTAGGACTTGTGCTATCTTCTATCATGGACGTATTTATTAGTTAAATATTTTTTAACCAGCATTGCTACCTTGAAAGTTATAGCGTGGTCAAATTCACGAAGGTCAAGACCGGTAAGGCGTTGCACTTTATCAAGTCGATACACCAAAGTATTACGATGAACAAAGAGTTTACGCGCTGTTTCTGATACATTCAAGTTGTTTTCAAAAAATACCACTACTGTTGATAAAATTTCGTTGTCAAGGGATTCGTATGCTTCTCGCTTAAACACTTCTTTGATAAACATATCGCACATTGTTGTCGGCAATTGATATATCAAGCGCGCAATGCCAAGGTCTTCATAACAAATAATATTTTTATCAGCATCAAAAATCTTGCCAACTTCAAGGGCAATCATTGCCTCCTTAAACGAACGCGCAAGATATTTTATGTTGTCAACGACTGTGCCAACACCTACTGACACGGTAATATAAAACTCACCTGATAATGTATCAGCGATTTCGCGGGCGATGCTTTCAAGTTCTTCTGTACGGACAAAGGATTTCACTCCCTTGACAAGGGCGATGCTTTGTTCTCCGACACTGACAAGAAAATCGTTTTCTTTGTCCGGGAACAAGTTTTGAATCATATCGTAAGGAACATGGTTGTTTTTGGTATGAAAATTAACAAGAAACACTACTCGAGGCTCTTCAAGAGAAAAGTGCAGTTCCTTTGCTTTTACATATATATCATTTGGCAAAATGTTATCAAGCAGAATGTTTTTAATCAAGGCGCTTTTATCATTGCGTTCTTCGTATAAGGTTTTTATATTGCCGAAAGTGACCATTAGAACTGCTGAAATTTTTTCAGCAACAGAATCTTCGCCCTCTACATACACAGCATATTCAGGTTGAACAGAATTGTTTATCGAACGATACGAGTACCCATTTATGACAATTACATTTTCTTCAAGAGTTAGTTCTCCACGCACACCACTGCGCATTTCTCCGTTTTTTTTGCTGTCACTACACGCAATTATAGTTCCAATGGTGTCAACCACCCCAATTTCTCGATTAATTACATCTTTCATCTGATTGATTATATTTTGAAAAATTTGTACAGACATTTTTTCTCCTCGTTGTGCGCATCCTATTCCCCAATGTCAAGACATTAAAAACACACTATGTTTCGCAAATTTATATTTTCTCTTTGCATTATAACATTTTTGTTTGTTATAACTATCAATTTATTTTTAATATTTTGTGAACAACGGCGGTTTTTCGACCAGTTTCAGCCATTTTTGTGTGTTCCATACATAATATCCAAGGCACTTAGCACATAAATTGGTGCACTTTCACATCGGAGTATCCGTTCACCAAGCCCAACAGAGCCAATGCCTGTTTCTGTGGCTTTCATCACTTCTTCAGGCGCAAATCCACCCTCCGGTCCAGTAAAAAAGGCAATACTTCCGTGCTGTTGGGGCAAAAAATCTCGCAGATGTAAGCTGTGTTCTTCTTCATAGCAAAGGAATGCAATGTCTGATTTTTGCATTTGCACCAAGGCTTCATCGAAAGACAGCACCTCTCCCACAATCGGCACATCGCACCGTCCGCATTGCCCTGCTGCCTCTCGTGCGATTCGCTGCCAGCGGACAAGTTTCCCCTGTATTTTCCCTGGTTCGGGACGAGAAATCGACCGCATTGTAAGCACCGGAACAATTTCCGACACCCCGAATTCGGTTGCTTTTTGCATAATTATGTCCATTCGCTCCCCTTTGGCGAGGGCGACGAACAGGCGGGCTTTGTAGGGTGGCACTCTTCCCTGCTCCTGCCCTGTAATTGCAAGGCTCACCGAGTGCTTGTCCATGGCGGCAATGGTGCAGGTGTAGACTATCTGTCGCTCGTCGCACACCAAAAGCGGTTCACCGATTTTCATACGCAGGGAGCGGGTAATGTGGGAGGCGTCGTCCCCTGTGATGGTGATATTGCCGTCTGAAACGGCGGAGTTGTCTACGAAAAATCTTGGCATGGGAGGTCCTTTGTGTTGGGGGGTGGGGTCGTTTCAAGCGGGCGAACACAGTTCGCCCCTACAGCGTTTCTGCTACCCCATTCAAACGGACGACCGAGGGCGGTCGTTACTCGCCCCTGTAAATCCTACGGAATTGGTTGCTGTCGGCATAAGCACAAACCTTTTCA
>WQSD01000030.1 GCA_009788105.1 Oscillospiraceae bacterium
GTGTATGCCAGCCGAAAGCGGCGAATTTCTCCCCAATGTCGCCCAAGTCGCATATCTCGGCGGTTGTGCCGTCAATCTGCATTCCGTTGTTGTCCACAAAGGCGATGACGTTGTCCAAGCCCCCGTGAGCAGCGAACATAGCCGCCTCCCAAATCTGCCCCTCTTGTAGCTCCCCGTCGCCCATCAGGGCGTAAATCCACGAGGGTAGCTTGTCTACTCGGGCGGCGATTGCCATGCCAACGGCACAGCTAAAACCCTGCCCCAGCGAGCCTGCGGTCATGTCCACCCCAGGGGTTCGGTTCATGTCGCAATGGCTGGGCAGGCGACTGCCGAATCTGTTCAAGGTAAGCATTTCCTCCGTGGGGAAGTACCCTCGCAGGGCAAGAGCGGCGTACAGCGCCGGCCCGCAATGCCCCTTTGACATGACAAAGCGGTCACGCTCCTGCCAGTCGGGGCGGGCGGGGTCGATATTCATTTCGCCGAAGTACAGCACCGCCATTAGCTCCGCAATGGACAGCGAGCCGCCCACGTGTCCCACTCCTGCGGCGTGAATGCCACGGAGCAGGTGGTAGCGGATTTCAGCAGATTTTTCGGTTAGGTTGGTGGTAATATTGGACATAGTAACTCCTAAGGAAGGGGGATGAGGTCAAAAGAAAGGTCAAAAACTTTTTAACAATACTCAAAAAACTCCAATGATTCCCCGTCAGGACCATTGAAAAACACGTTTTTCACGCCGCCGCAAATGGGCAGGCTGTTAATCGCACCTGCATCAATCTCGATGCCGTTTTCTTTAGCGGCGGCAACAGCCTGTTCAACGCTGTCCACAATCACCGCAATGTGCATTCCTGCGCCGTACACGCCGTCAACGCTTTTACCAACAAGCTCGATAATGCACGTGCCTGCCGACAAAAACGCAAGCCGAACCCCGTCCGGGGTGGTCTCTTCGCTGTCTAAGGTAAAGCCAAGCCGCTGATAGAAGTCGATTGACTTGTCCATATCTGCGGCGAATACGCCTATGTGAGCAAGTCCGGTAATGTTTGGTTTCATGTGTTTTTTCCTTTATTATTTATTTCCTTTTGATTGATTATGCGTTTTGCACAGCATTTGGCAGTTGTCTGCACTTGTCGTTCCGCCTTTGCTCCAAGCGGTTACATGGTCTGCGTCCATCTCTTTCAGTTCCCATATTTTTGCCTTGTTTGCATCATGTCCAACAGCACAAAGAGGGCAATTGGACGTACCCGCCGCCTTTGCAGTCTCTGTTTGCCTATGATACACCGATTTTTTCGTTGGTTCGTCAAACACACGCACTTCCAACAGTTTTGTGTCAACTTCGCCGCCTAAAACATACTCAAAAATTCCGCTACGCCGCTTAATATAAGCATCGCCGTAAAGTCGCCGCACGCTTTCTGACACTTTCGCCGAGTCATATGGTTGCTTGCCGTATTTCTCGTACAAACGCCCCCACTCTAACCCCTGCATTTCTTTTTCTACATCAAAAAACACACCCGAAACCCAGTCAATAACTGTGGAAAAGTAGGTTTTCAGTTCATCAATTTTATCGTCATGTCGGTGTGCCGACATATATTCCTCTTTGGTTTGCCCCTTTGCGGCGGCAACCCACGATAGGGCGGTTGACAAGTAATCTTGACGATTAGCAGCGCCTTTGATATAAAAACTCCATTTTTGTATGTTTGAATTTTGTGAATTGCTGAACACTTCTCTCGCCAAAGTCACAAACTGACCAGAATAAATAGCGTTTAACAACTCCTGTTCGTTCAATGGCACACCTGCAATGTTAATAGTCTTAAACCATTCTTTAATTTCGCTTTCTGTTCCCTTGCAATGGTAAACGAGTAGATTGCTGTCCAAAATTTTAGTGCGATTTTCAGGTGTTAGGGAGTTGAAATTTTGCATATATCCATTTTCGTCAATAACCGAAAATTTTCCAGTAACAAAACGCCCTATAGAAGTAATTCGTTGCTGTCCGTCCAACACTTCATATGTATCCGCCGAAGTGTCGTTGAAATAAAGCAAGCCAATAGGTAGTTCCGCTGAAATTCCGGCTGAATAGTCAGCTTGCCGGATAAGCCAAAAGGACCCTTTCCCTCAAGTTCGTTGTAAATAAACCCCGCAACCATTTCAGAAACTTTATATTTTGTTAATCTTGTTTTCATTATGTGTCACTCAACTTTCTGATAAATATGCGTTTATAAACCATTGTCGCAATTCCGTCTACATACATTCCTGCGGTTGGGTTGCCTTCTCGATATGAACCTTTTCCACCTGCTGCATAGTAATCATCCACGAACGTTTGCGTTAATCCGCTTGTTGTTTTATATTCATCACTCACCAATCCGTTGTCACTTGTACCTAAAATCTCGAATTGACTTGGGCAATATTTATCTAAAAATGAGATTGGCACGCCCATTACACCATCATAATCAGACGGAATTACATCTGTGAACGGCACATCTATGGCATCGTAGTTTTCGTATCTATCATAGTTGTTTTTGTCGCGAAAATCTTTATATTTACTAAACCGAAGATTGTCCTCTGCAGTCATTAGAACCAGCGGTTGGTGGCGGCGCCCATGGTCAAGGTTTGTAAACCAATTTGTATTCCCCAATTTTTGAATAGTTCCGCCTGGCACAATGTATTCCCTTGCCCCTGAACACACACCCAACCAAACCTTATTATCCTTAATTAGCGGAAACACTTCTTTATAAGTAATCGCGTTCATGTTGCCGATAACAAGAAACTGCTTTCCTGCGTCCATAATCCATGCCATAAACTCACGGAACAGGGAAAACGGCGGGTTTGTGACGATAATGTCTGCCTGGTCGCGTAGCGCGGTCACTTCTGCACTGCGAAAGTCCCCGTCCCCTTTCAGACGGGTCAGGGTGTGCTTTGTGTTCGCCATCAGCCATTCCACATCTCGCAGGTCAACCGAATTGTCCCCATTGTAATCTTTCAGCTCGGTAACTTCGATTTTGTGCGGCACTTTGGTGGTCTTGTCCTCTTCCGGTTCGGTATCAAACAAGGTTATTTGTGTGCTGGCAATGGGAGAGCCATCATAACAAGTGGCAATCAATTTTTTCAGCTTAAAATTGTTAAAGTTCACCGCAAAAAACTTTAAAAGTTACTCTCGTATGGGTCATCACAAGGACAAAGAATAGTTTTGCCTGCAAAAACATTCGGGTCATATTCAAGATAAGCGTTCACTTCCTTTTCAATGTCCGCCCATTGGGTGTAAAACTCGTCGTTTTTCGCCTTTTTAGCTTTAGTTAAATTGCTGTTTGCCATGCCGACTCTCCCTCTCTTTGTTGTTTTTGCCTCTCTTACTCCACCACCACGGCGGTGCCTGAGCCTTTGAACATCAAAATCGCACCTTGACCCATCATCTCATAGTCAATGCTAACGTCAATAATGGCGTTCGCACCAAGGCGTTTTGCCTCTGCGACAAGTTCCGCCATGGCGATTTCACGGGTTTTGATTATCATTTTTTCGTGGGTAGACGAACGCCCACGGACAAAAGCGCGCCCGGACGCAACCATTCCGCGGGTAAAGCCGGCCCCCTCTGCAACCTGCGCAAATACTGGACCTTTGTACTCGATAATTTTCTTGCCTTCTAAAATTGGTGTTGTTACTACTAACATGGTGTTTCTCCTTTGGGTAATTTCATGATATTTGATTATAAATAACTTCGCCGTTTTCTTTTATGTGTTCCAAAAAGCCACTGGAATCGCACCTTTCGTCCAACATGTGGGGTTCAATGTAAGAATTCACTTCCCAAGCCAATCCCACAAGCTCCGACGCAGTACCAAGCCAATCACCGTTATAATTATTGAAAACAATAGCAATGTCAATATCGCTGTGTTCGTGTGGCGTGCCGTTGGCGTATGAGCCAAACAATATGACAGACTTAGGGTTCAAGGTTTTGCGTACTGTGTCAGCATATTGGACGGCTATTTCTCTAACTTTACTTTTATCCAACATAAAAAATCCTCGGTGTCCAGTAATAATTTCTCGCAAAATTCTTTTGTCAACGATTGCCGTAGTATTTCTTTGTGTTCTGGGTATCTTCCCTCTATGTGTAGAGGTGTTAGTCTTTTTAGCAAGTCTTTTTGTTCCATAGATAGTTCGTCAAACACTTCACTTAAATCCGCTAACCTCTTCAAATCATGTGTTTTCGGAGGGATTTCGGCGGTTTTGTTTGCAACTGCTGCTTTTAGTGCTTTTTCGGCGGTTAAGTGACAAAAGAAAGCGGCGTGCAACAGGCGGTCAAGACCTATAAGTCCTTTTGCCGTAACCAAATCTTCGTCACATAAGTCTAACCAGTAGTCAACTTTTTTGCTCATTTCAATCGTCCTTTTCAGATATAGTGCGAATGACCACGCTTTCGACTTCGGCTAACATTATTCGCAAACCCTTTGCTCCGTCTCGCACGTCACAATATGCTCCACGCTTCTCGGCATATTTATCAACTTTTCGGCGAAAAAAGCAGGGTATGCGGTGTGGTTTGCGAATTCGCAAATTGGTATCCACTTCACAAATTCCTTGCCGTCGGCGGTTTTGCTGTCGCAGTATGTTTCTTGTGTGCCACGGGACTTCATTAGGAAATAAAAGGCAACCTCGTGGCACTCTCGACCCTCCAGCGTACCTTCCTGCATAACGAAAAGGTTTTCGTGAATAAAAGCCAGTCGGTCAATTTCGTATGTTACGCCTGTTTCTTCAAAAACCTCACGAACAATGGCTTCTTCAGCCGTTTCGCCGTGGTGGACGCCGCCCCCAATTGAATACAGAAAGCCCACACCCTCGTTGCCCGCCATAAGCACACAGTCGTTTTCTATGATTATGGCGCAAGCCCGCAACCGAAACCATTTGTTGTCGTTGGTGAAACATATGTCGTGGGTGGGCATGGGGGGCTCCTTGGGAGGTGTTTGTATTTTACGCAGACAGTATGCCGCCATTCACACTCAACCTACTCCCACTGCCAAGTGATAACATCAATGGTCAACTCGCCGGTTGCGGCGTCATATGTTCGCCGTGTCCATGTTTCTTCCCAGTCGAAATGCCTGTCAACCATTTTCACAAGGACAAATTCGCCATCTACATATTTATAGTAAGCCGATACGCTCCACACTACATTAAAATCAGAAAGATGGGCAGGCAAGTCAAGACCAAGGCCACTTCTATTTATAGGCACAAAAAAGTTTAGCAAGTTTTGGTCAATGTTTGGAGAAATAGCCGGCCATCTTAAATCTTGCTCTTCCGTGTTATTAAGATTCACATTGGCAAACTCTACAAGAGTGGAGAAGTTATCCACAATATCGGTCAACTGTTCATTCAATACAAAGCCCCTAATATTGCTATCCCATAAGAAATAATAACGCGACACAAATAGTAGCTCAAAATGCTCCGACTGGCGTGGCAAGCCAAAATCCACATAGCCATCAAAATTGAAATCACCAAATTGAAACATTTCAAACAAAAGCCAACTGCCTTCGATTTGTTGAATTTCCTCGCCATCTTCACAGTAAACAGTAATTAAATACGCCTCTTGTGAATCGACAGCCCATGATGGAGCGTTTTCCATAATTTCAAATGATAGCGCTCGAGTGGATAGCCTCACCTCCATGCCGGCGGTTGGCACATCATGGAAGGTAATCGTGTTCTTGTTTTGGGACACTTTAACTTGCTCATCTTGATAAGAATTGTTGTCAATGTCATCACAGTTGTCGGCATTGTCTGGCGGATTGACTTCGTTATCGCTATAGGGATAGTTGTCGTCCGCATTACCTACCCCGCATGACGAAAGGGCAAACAAAGTCAGCAAGGCGATAATAATGCATAGGTGTGTTTTCATACCGGGTACTCCTTTTGGGTGTATTTGCATTTTACGCCGATAATATGCCACATTGCGATTTCGCACTATCATTGTACACCGTATCAGGGCAAATGTCAATGCAATTGTATGGGTCGCGGACAAGAGAAATATCAAAGGCAAGCGTGCCGTTCATAATGGTGCAAAGATTTTTGAAATTGTTAATATCGTGTATCTTTTCAAACACACCGCCCTCTCCCAAAACCCAAGAACAATCGTACAGCTTTATCTCGCCGCTGTCATAATATAAATACACTTTGAAGTCATCTGTGGGTAGCACTTGGAATATTTTTGGTCGTAACATAGCATTTCTCCTAACTTAAAGGCTTGATTTTCTTAAACTCTTTGCTATTCCAAATTTGCATAAGTTCGTCTTTGTGTAACTCATACCAAGCAAGGACAAGTCTTGCTTGTCTGGAGGGAAGTGTTCCTTTAATAAATGCACCTTCGTTCAAATCAAATAATGCCTCAACTCCATTGTAGGTTGCATGAAAGTGCGGCGGGTTATGCTCGTTGAAGTACATTGTTATAACAATTCCATCAAAACGGGATATTTCAGGCATTACGCATTCTCCTTTGATTCAATATAGCAAACGACCGCATGGGTTTTTCCTCTCGGAAACTAACCTTTCTAAAAAAGTTGGAATAACAACTTTTGGCTTTTGCCACACACGAGCGGGGGCAAGCCCCGCCCCTACATGAAACCGTGGTGTTGGATATATTGCGGTGATACCGCGAGGGCGGAGTTTCCCCCGCCCCTACGCATGGATTATTACGAATTTGTCGGGTCAACAGGACCATTGATATTCACGTTGGTACTGCTGATATTCTCACGCATCTTCGTGTCCGCTTGGCGGTTTTGCACGTTTACATAGTCCATAATGCCGATATTGCCCGCTTTCAGAGCTTCGGCGAACGCCATTGGTACGGCGGCCTCTGCCTCCACGACTTTGGCGCGCATTTCTTGCTCGGCGGCTTGGGCGGCGGCACGACGCTCTTCCGCTTTGGCTTGGGCGATAAGTTTATCCGCTTCCGCTTGCTCGATTTGCAGGCGAGAGCCGATATTTTTGCCCACGTCCATGTCCGCAATGTCAATGGACAAAATCTCGTAGGCAGTTCCCGAATCAAGCCCTTTGTTCAGAACGGTTTCCGAGATGATATGCGGGTTTTCCAGCACCGCTTTGTGGGTTTTCGCCGAACCGATAGTGGTAACGATACCCTCGCCAACACGGGCGATAATCGTTTCTTCACCTGCTCCCCCAACCAGTTTGTCAAGGTTGGTGCGAACGGTAATTTTTGCGGTGGCACGAAGCTCAACCCCGTCAATTGCAACCGCAGATACCCCCGGTGTGACGATGATTTTCGGGGTAACGCTCATGCGTACCGCCTCGAAAACATCCCGCCCTGCCAGGTCAATGGCGGTGGCACGCTCGAAAGATAGCTCAAGATTGGCACGTTGCGCCGCAATAAGGGCATCAACAACATTGTTCACCCGCCCACCGGACAGCAGGTGAGATTCCAGCTGGTTTTGGTCAAGGGCAAGTCCTGCCTTGCGTGACTTAATCAGCGGCTCGATAACATGGGCGGCGCGAACACGACGCAGACGCATTCCCACAAGGGAAAACATCTTTACTTTTACCCCGGCAGAGCTTGCGGCGACCCATAGGCGAACAGGAACGAAATTTAGGAAAATCGTGACCAAGGCAATGCCAGCCACAATGGCGATACCGGCGATAATCAAGCCGGCATCAATGTCGTACAGCCCCGAAAGGGGGAATTGCAGAAAATTAAACATAATGTTTCTCCTTGTTGTGCGTTTGCACAGGTTTTATTGTTTTATAAAGAAAATATCATTCACGGCTGAATTTTGTGCGTGGAAAATCATTCATAGTCAACACTTCATCACTTGACTCGGCAACAAGATTGCTTATTTCTTCCAAAAATTTAAGTTCTTTTTTTATTCGTTCTTGCTTTTCTGTATCTGAGTCTGTGGAAATCTGCTCCACAAAAGTAATGACAACCTCATATTGTCCGCTTACCGGTATTGCTTGCAATGGTCTAAAATTAACACCATCAAATACTGCTTTAATTGCTTGCATAATGCCTCCTAATTGTATTCTGCTCGCATTGCAATTTTAATTATTCCCAATTTTACGAACATAAACAACATGACCGACAACCGAGGTAACTTTGACTTGACTGCCGGCAGAAATATATCCCTCCACCGAACGGACTTCAATGTCAGCATCAGAGGAATCAAAGCCGGCAAATCCGTGGGGGCGAAGAGAAGTTTTCGCAATGCCAACTCTGCCTTTTAGCTCCGCAAGGCGGTCAGGGGCAGACACTGCGTTTGGGTCTTCTGCAAGGCTATCGGCGAGAATAAGGCTTTTCTTTTCGCCAAATGTGCGGAAATACAGTCGCATTGCAATCAAAAGAAGTGCGACAAAAGCAATTTTTGCAAGAACAATAAACGCGCCGTGGTCAACGTGAATAATTGTCAGGGTTGACGAACCTATGATGGCAACAACCCCAAGCACTCCCGAAATTCCAAAGTCAAAGCCGGGCAGTGCCGCCTCAAGCAACAGCAAAATCAGTCCGACAGCAAACAGTCCAATAATAATCCAGTAATTCATGATGCGCACCACGCACGAGAGGAATTTGCAAATCAACAAAGTGCAAAGGTTTGCCCGTCTCACGCGCCCTTTCTTTAATTTGTTTTCAATCTATACAACGATAGTATACCACATTTTATTCAATTCGTCAATGGTGGGAGGAAATAAATGTCCGAAAAATTGTGAATTTTTCAAAATCTGCAATTTCATTGGCGGTTCATCCGTCCAGCAGGTCGCCGAAATGCGTGAGCGGATAAAATCCGTGGCAATCCAGTGAAGCGGTTTTTGTTCTGAAATTGGTGAAGTTTGAACGAATATTTCGCACCGCACCGCTGTTGTTCCGTCTTTGAATAGCACGCCGTCAAACGGCACAGCCGAAACCCATGTAGGGGAGGTTGCCCTCGGCGTCCCGCTTTTTGGGAAAACATAAACATTTTTTTCATATGACGTTCCGAGAGCTTGAATCAGGACGATAAATTTGTTTCGATACAAGTCTATTGGCGGTTTCGGCAAAAGATTGACAACAGGAGAAAAGCATGGTATAATCGAATGACATCAAAATCGACTATACAGAAGGATATTTGAATGGCGAACCCACTCTCCCTGTACATACACATACCATTTTGTGCCGCGAAATGCCCCTACTGCGATTTTTACTCTCTTTCAGAGGTGGGGGGCGACTTGGTGGAGGAGTACTGCACCGCGCTATTACGGCAGGGGGAAACCCTTGCCCCGCTTGCTATGGGGCGGTCGGTAGAAACCATCTTTTTCGGAGGCGGAACACCGTCACAGTTATCCGCTGACAGTATTATCCGCATTCTTGTCGGCTTGGGGAAGAGCTTTGCCATTTCCCCGACTGCCGAAATCTCCATTGAAGTCAACCCTGCAGACGCAGATACAGCATGGTTCGCCGCAATTAAGTCCGCAGGAGTGACACGGGTGAGCTTTGGCGGGCAATCCTTCAACGACACCGCCCTTGCCGCCCTTGGCAGACGGCACAAAGGGGCAGATATTACCACAAGCGTCCAGTTGGCGCAAAGTCACGGGTTAGACACCTCGATTGACCTGATGTTCGCCTTGCCGAAGCAGGATAGGGCGGATATGCTTGCCAGCCTTGCCGCCGCGGTGGAACTTGGGGTGGGGCATATCTCCTTGTACGGGCTGAAAGTGGAGGAGGACACCCCATTCTACGCACAGCGACACACCCTGTGTCTACCAAGTGAAGAGGCGGAGGCGGATATGTACCTTGCGGCAGTGGATTTTCTTGCCGCAGGCGGCTATGCCCAGTACGAAGTGAGCAATTTCGCTCGCCACGGATTAGAATGCCGCCATAACCTG
>WQSD01000031.1 GCA_009788105.1 Oscillospiraceae bacterium
CTTTGCAGGAGAGCTGGTGGTTCGGGGACTGAACTTTTCCTATGACGGAGTCACGCCGGTGCTAACCGATGTGAACTTCACCCTTGCCCCGGGGGAACACGGAGCGATTATCGGCCCAACAGGAGGCGGGAAGACCACTCTGATAAACCTGATTATGCGGCACTACCAGCCTCCGCGTGGCACGATTTTTATCGACGGCAACGACATTTTGGACATTGATATTGCGCACCTGCGTCGTTGTATAGGCATGGTTCCCCAACAGCCGTGGATTCGCGGGGCAACTGTGCGGGAAAATATTCGCCTTGGGCGAGAGGGGGCAACAGATGACGAAATAATCGCCGCCGCCCGTGCCGCCCACGCCCACGACTTTATCTCCTGTCTGAAAGACGGCTACGACACTATGCTTTCTGCAGATGGAGATACCCTGTCCGCAGGGCAATTACAGCTGGTTTGCATTGCACGAACCATTCTCGCCGCACCTGATATGCTAATTTTAGACGAGGCTGTGTCCTCGGTCGACAGAGACACCGAAGTTGCTATACAAAAGGCAATTGCCACCCTGATGAAAGGCCGCACCAGTATTATTATCGCCCACCGCCCCACCTTTGTAGAGTCGGCGGACAAGGTAGTGGAAATCGGGGTGAAATCATAACCTGACCTGCCTCTCCCTTTGACAAAATCTTAAAAGTATGCTATACTGACTGCATTCATCACCCCGATTTAGGAGAAACCCAATGACACTACCCCCATCAAACAAAACTATTTTGTCCGCTGTCCAGCCGACTGGGCAACTGCACGTGGGCAATTATCTTGGTGCAATCAAAAACTGGCTTAACTTGCAAGAGGACAACAACTGCATCTTCTTTGTGGTCGACTTGCACGCTCTCACCACCCGCCATGTTCCTGCGGAGCTACGGAAAAGCGTGCAAAGCGCGCTCGCTGTCTATCTCGCGTGCGGGTTAGACCCTGACAAGTCAACACTTTTCGTCCAAAGTCACTTGTCCGCCCATGCGGAGCTGTCTTGGTTGCTGTCTTGCTACACCATGTTCGGCGAGCTTTCTCGAATGACCCAGTTCAAGGACAAATCGTCACGCAATGCGGACAATATCAACACGGGGCTGTTCAGTTATCCGGTGCTTATGGCGGCGGATATTCTGCTGTTTCAGACGGATTTTGTGCCTGTGGGTGACGACCAAAAGCAACATCTTGAGCTTGCGCGTGACGTTGCCACACGATTCAACGGAATCTACGGGGACACATTCACCGTGCCCGCGGGCTATCACACCAAAGAGGGCGCACGCATCATGTCACTCGCCGACCCGACCCGCAAAATGTCAAAATCCGAACCAAGCGGTTGCACATTCCTGCTTGACAGTCGCGATGACATAATCAAAAAATTCAAGCGCGCCGTCACCGATTCGGGCAGTGACATTATCGCCAGCCCGGACAAACCCGGCGTGACCAATCTGCTCAATGTCTATTCGTCCGTCACCGGTAAACCCATTGCCACAGCCCAAGCAGAGTTTGCCGGGCTGGGCTATGGGGACTTCAAACTCGCCGTGGGCGAGGTCGTTGCGGATATGCTAGCACCCATCTCCGGCGAGTATAACCGTATAATCGCTGACAAAGCGTACCTCGAGTCAGTCGCCAAATCCGGCGCAGAAAAAGCCTTTCCCGTAGCGAGAAAGACTTTGTCAAAGGTGTATAAGCGAGTGGGGCTGAGGTAGAGTTATGTTATACCCCGCTATACCTTCCACTTATCCCATAAAAGAATACCACATAGGGCAAAATGCTTGCGTTTTTATACCCTGTGTGGTATTATTTTTGTGCAAGTATACAAAAATCAAAAAACCTATTGACATTTGCAAAATATATCGCTATAATATATCAGAACGATATATCGAGGAGAGATAAAAATGACAAAGTACATACTTATCGGCACAGTTTTAGAGCGTCCGCTTACAGGGTATGATATGAAGAAAGAGATTGAGATGGGTGTGGGCAATTTTTACAAGGCGAGCTATGGCAGTCTGTATCCTGCCCTGAAAAAGCTCACCGAGCAGGGAATGCTTGCCATGACTGAAGAAACCTGGGGCGGGCGGGTGAAGAAATATTACGTGGCAACCCAGGCGGGCAAAGCCGAGTTTATGGAGTGGTTAGCACAGCCCGACTGCGATAGCCCGCTGGTGCAAATATATTTTTTTGATTACTTGCCTGCCGAGCTTCGCCAAAAGCGTATCGCAGAAATCGAACACAAGCAGGCGTTGGCAATACACCATTTGGAGCAATTGGAAAAGCAACTTGTGGCTGAAATAGACTTGCACAACGATTATTTCGGAATGTCCACCCTGTATTATGGGTTGGCGGTAGGACGAATCAGCTTGCGGTGGCTGGCACATCTGAAAGAGGGTAAGCCGCTGCGGGAGTTTTTGGGTAGTGGTGAGTTGTAAGGGGCGTTTCGCACTTACCCCGTCTTGCGACAAAGGCGTAGAACAATTAAAAATTAAGAATGAAAAATGAAGAATTGCGGAAAATTTGCTACGCAAATTATTTTATTGAAAAGGGCAAGGGCAAAACACCCACTACACCTGTAGGGGTCGACGCCCTCGGCGACCCGCTCGAACGGTGCAACCAAAACCCTGTGTAGGCGTCAAGGGCGTAAGGGCAAATTTACCACGAAATGACACGAAAATACACGAACGCCACCAAAACGCTTTTGTAAATCCCCTTCCCGAGGAAGGGAAATTACAGAAACATTCAACAAAAAAGGAAACACCATCATGAACCCAGTAATATCAGTAAGCAACCTGCAAAAATCATTTGGCAAAGTGAACGTTTTGCAGGGAGTAACATTTGACGTGCCGAAAGGCAGCATTTTCGCCCTCCTTGGCTCTAACGGAGCGGGCAAGACCACTGCGGTGCGGATACTGTCCACCCTGTCCCTGCCAAACGGCGGCACAGCAAGCCTTTGCGGCTATGATGTGGTGAAAAACCCACAGGAAGTGCGAAGCTGTATCAGCCTTACCGGGCAATTCGCCGCAGTTGACGAAGTGCTGACAGGGCGGGAGAACTTGGAGCTAATCGGACAGCTAAAGCGAATGCCAAACCCGAAAACCAGTGCGCAAGAATGGCTTGCAACTTTCGACCTTGAAGAAGCCGCCGACCGCCAGGCGAAAACATATTCCGGTGGAATGCGCCGCCGTCTTGACATTGCCATGAGCCTGATGGGCAAGCCGGAAGTGCTGTTCCTTGACGAGCCGACCACCGGACTTGACCCGCAGAACCGTCTTGCCATGTGGGAGCTGGTGAAAGGGCTTGCAAACAGCGGCACAACAATCTTCCTCACCACTCAATATCTCGAGGAAGCCGAGCAACTGGCGGACAACATTGCAATTTTGCACCAGGGAATAATCATCGCCCAAGGCACACCCAGCGAACTGAAAGAAAAAATGCCCCAAGGAGGGGCGAACCTAAACTTCGGCAACGAAAAAGAGGCACAGCGAGCCATGAATTTACTGCGGGAGCATGGTTTTGCGGTGGACGGACTGTCCCCCAACCTCCCCTCTCTCGAAGATGTGTTCCTCACAATGATTGGGGAAAAGAAAGATGGAATCTCGACTGAAATGGAGCAAAACAATGACTAATACAGCAACTAAACCTAACAAAGCACCCAAACCTAACATAATCCACGATTCGGCAATTATGTTTCGGCGGTGCATGAAAATCGCCCTACGAAGCCCGGAAGCAACCGCCCAAGCAATAATCATCCCAATATTTTTGATGGCAATGTTCGGATTGGTGTTCGGCGGAATGGTTGACATGGGCAGCGTGAACTATGTGACATTTGTTGTGCCTGGAATAATTTTTCAAGCCGTAAGCCAATCCTCGGCTTTTGCCGCTATCAATGTTTGCACCGACATGACAAAGGGCATTATGGACCGCTATCGCTCTATGCCAATTTCCCACACTTCGGTGCTTGTGGGGCATATTTTGACCTCTATTGTGCGGAATACTGTTACCACCCTTGCCATTATCGGAACGGCATTTGTTATCGGATTTTCACCTCGCGCCAGTTTTTTACAGTGGCTTGCTGTTGTCGGATTGCTGTTGTTGACTGTCACTCTTATGACTTGCTTTGCGGTGCTTTGTGGTCTGCGTGCCAGAAGTGCCGAGGATGCCAGCGGGTCGATGTTCCCCCTGTTTATCCTGCCCTTTGTTAGCTCTGGCTTTTCGCCAACGGATACATTTCCTGCGTGGCTTCGTTGGTTTGCTGACCACCAGCCAATGACGCCGATTATCAACGCCATTCGTGACCTGATGTTAGGGGGCTATCGCCCGGGCAGCACAGGCACATACCCGGGTGCTGACCTGTGGATTGCTCTTTCGTGGCTGGNGGGGCTGACTGTGCTGTGCTTCGGACTGTCCGTGCGGATTTTCAAGCGGAAGTTAGTGTAGGTGATTGAATTTACTCAATCTTCAATAAAGACCACGGGGGCAGGAAACTGCCCCTGTGGCTGAAGAAAAAGGTCAAAGTCGTGGAGTTTGGGACAACGCCGCACAAATTTTGCCCGCTTACATATTACGGCGACCTGTTTGACGATTCATTTACCAATATTTCGCTTTTACATACAGCGCATTTTTCATTTTTCATTTTCTTATCACAGCGAGGCGATTTTACAAAAGCAGTCCAATTTCTGCGTAATATTCTTTGTGCAAAATCCAATGAGCATTTTCATGAGCGCAAGTAAAACGAAGTCTACCACCATTACGACCTCGCAACAGACTTTCGTCAAGAATAATAGTCTGCGCCTCAACTTCGATTAAGTCATAGCTCTTTATGAAATATACTGGCACAAGTGTTGTTGTTCTCGCTATTTACTACGGCTTACGCCGTTCCGAAGTCCTGGGCTTGAAGTGGTCGACTATTGACTTTGAAAACGACACTATCACTATCAGTCATACAGTAGTGAAAAATCGTACCATTGTAGCCAGTGACTGCACAAAGTCGGAAGCAAGCAGAAGAACATTTCAGCTAATCCCCGAAGTGAATGCCATGTTGCAGGAGATGAAAGCCACCGCACCGCCAAACAGCGAATATATTCACGTTTGGCAAGACGGCAAGGCATTTCGACCCGACTACGTAACAAGAGGATTTCAAAGGGTATTAAAGCGTAATAATATACCCCGAATGCGACTACATGACTTGCGACACAGCACGGCAAGCATATTATTTGAAAGAGGTATGCCATTAGAGGACATGAAAAACTGGCTCGGTCATACCGACATAGAAACCACATCAAATATTTACTTGCATTACTCCAAAAATCGCAAAGAATTAGTCGCAAGCCAACTCCATGGAATGCTGACTATTTAACGAAAACCCCTGCCCAAAATGCAAGGGCTTTTATTTTACCTGCTTCTATAATACTCTAATAAACGGTGATTGAAATAAATCAGGATTTGCAACAAGCAAACCCTGATATTCCGTGTCGCGTTGCGACTGGTCTGAGTGACTGGACTTGAACCAGCGGCCTCTACCACCCCAAGGTAGCACGCTACCATCTGCGCCACACCCAGATACCAGATAACATAATATCATAAAAAACCTAGTTTGTCAAGAACAAAATTAAAAAGATTGTGGATTGTGGAAAAAGACCGTGGAATTGAGTCAGAGCAGAGCATATTGGAAAAAAAGGACTTGACAAATAACAATATGTATGCTACAATACTATGGTGTTATGGAGAGATGGCTGAGTTGGTCGAAGGCGCACGATTGGAAATCGTGTGTGCGTTAATAGCGCACCGAGGGTTCGAATCCCTCTCTCTCCGCCAGTCGCAACGCGACACGAATAAATCAGGGTTTGCTTTGTGCATGCCCTTTTTGCTTTCAATCACCTATTGTGCATCTTTTTTGTCAGAGAAACAAAAACCGCATTCCCATGCGGTTTTTGTTTTTGCTTACACGATTTTTACACGAATAATTGAAACATCGGTTAAAATATTATCTCCATCTGCTCGGCACGACAGCCCGCAAGCTCCGTTCCTGCCCCCCCGCAAAACAAAAAATCCCCCGCCGAAGCAGGGGGTAAAGTCACAGCAGGAGCGGGACGCCTCGTATGGTGTGGTGGTTAGTGCCGCTGTGGTATCATTAGTCCCCGACTGGTACGCATTGTTAAGAGGCGTTCGGGGTTCTGTTAGGTCTCTCGCCCATGCGGTCGTTCGGTTCGTCAGCCTTGTAACCGCAAGCCAGGGGTCGGTCTGCCGAATATAAGCAGTCGCAAGCCTTGGCATATTAGTCGCAAAACTATCAAAGAATATTTCCGCAAGCCTATCATCAATGGTGTTAAAGTCATTGATTAGTGACCAGCTTTGCGCGAAAGTTTCAAGGTCAACAGCAGACCGCAAATTTGCACGGATAAAAGCTGTCTCGGTTTTTAGTGCCGCCGCCAACCGTTCTTCAAGCGCGCCCATATCCCGCACGGTTTCGCCCGGTACAGCAAAACCCGAAGAAGCCAGCTCGTTTCGGAGATTATGGTCTGCTTTTTCAAGGTAGGCGTTTATGGCTTTTGTTAGTCGCATGTGCAACCTCTACTTCTCCGGTGGCTTTTCTTTTGCCTTTTTTGCTTTTTCAGCTTGAAACTCCGCTTCGTCCATTCTGTCAACTTCTGCCCATCTTTCGGTCAAAGAAGGTTGTCTTCGATTTCGATTATCTTTTTTCATGAAATTTCCTCCAACATTACTCGTGTAAAGATTTGGTTGTTTGACGTTGTATCTGCTACTGTTTCTACGACACGGAAGCGGGACTTGCTTGAAACAAGCACTTCTTGTTCGTCAGGGTAGTCTGACAAATGTGTAATGCTTGTGCCTTGTCGCGTTTGTGCTATTTCGTACCTAACTAAATTAGTCCTACCGTCTCTTGCGCGCAGGTCTTGTTCGCCTTTAGAGGGTACCATAAACTCCATGGCTGTCCCTGTATCGGTTGTCCAACTACTTGGACCTCTCATGTCGAACTCATGTCCCGGAACAAGCGCGCTAAAGCGTTCGTCAGACAAAGATACCCCTCTCATCAAGTTTTCGCCTTCAAAAGTCGGACTTCCTTCAATAAAAGTTTCTAAACTTGTAAGCATAGAGAGTTGTTCTGCACTGGCTCGCTCAGGATTAGTATACGCTTTTCTAACTTTTCGTATATCGCGATAAGCTATATCAGTATAGGCTTGAACGTTTGACATCAGGGCCGAGGCCTCATCTATAGACACTTCACGACCTAAATTCGCAGATAGCTCTTGAGCAGTAGTGTATGCGCGAGTAACAGAATTAGCGTCTTCTCCGAATTTTTCATCGGCCGTCATGTGACCGGCGGTTGCTTTTGTCTTGGCGGTATTAAAGGCTTCTATCTTTGCCCCAACTTCACCCATCAATTTCCCATCTTCGCCGACTTGAACCGGAGTGCCGTTTATCGTCACCCAGTTTTCTTCATTTGCTTTTAGTATACCACAATTTTCAGCGTTTGTAAACCCCTTTTCAGCTAAGGGAGCGGAAGTTTTAGTCAAGTTTTTTCAAAAACTTGTGGGGTTTGGGGCAAAGCCCCATGCCCTTGACCTTATCTCTTATCAAGGAACAGTAACATTCAAAGTCACTCGCACTCCTTGAATGTGCATATATAACGGCAATAGTGTAATGAAAATCAGACACTTCTAAAAAACTTCTAACTTTTTTTATCAAATTAGAAAAAATCAGTTGACAACACAACAAATGTGTGTTATACTGTTGTTAGAAAAGAAACAGCACCACCGATAGGCGGTCAGTTTCCGTTTGTTAGGCTAAAAAATTAACCGCATCTCGGGAAAAGGGGCGGTTAATTTCTTTTGTCGTTATCGCCATTCAAAAGGATTGAAATTAGAGTAAGAATAATTATCAAAGCCGTTAAGTATTGCATAACTCACCTCCTTTCTTCGAGAGAAAACTTTCTTCGCTTTACAAGCCGAAGAACTCTCGATTGGAGGAAAACTAAAACCGCCTACCGCTGAATGGTGGCACTGTAAACACAGTTTATCATGCTTTGCAAACTTTGTCAATACCTGTAAGCCGTCCACTTGGGCGGTTATACAACCTTGCTATATCAAGCACCCCCACAGGGTGCTTTTTATATACCAACGCAAACATAGCTTTATTGGGTAGCTGTGTTTGTGCAGAGCGAAAGCTCCTTTAAGTGAACCACCTTGAACTGGGGGAAATGGTTATCCCCCAGTAATCGGGTGGAATTGCATAAGAGTTTTTACTTTGAAATTTAATATCAATCAGGCAACTGTAACAGGTTGCCTTTTGTTATACCCAAAATAAAAACAAGGAGGTTTCGTAAATGAAACCCAATTCAACCCGTGCCGACGGCACACCAAACCAAAATTCGCAAGTTGCGAATAAACCAAAACAGAAAAGGAGTAATTCAATGAAATTACACACAAAAGCACCACCCACTCAAAAATGGACGAGAACGGCTATTTTAGCCATGTTAATCTTCTCCCTACTCGTTCCATCATTCATGGGCTTAACCACCCTTGCAGGGGGCTACACAGCCCCACAGACCACCCACACCTCGCTATCTCTTAATGCGAACGCTGTCCTGTCAAATTCTTTTTCCAGCCAGCCTGCCCTTGACCCTGTCCCTTTCAGCGATACTGTTTCAGTACAGTTTAGGGGCAGATTGGCACTTACAGAAATTCCTCCGGCGTGGAGGAATCAGTACATGGCAACAACCACAAAAGAACTTATAGTCAATGGAACAACCTTTGAAGGCCTTTGTTTGCAACCTCTTGTAGTTGTGCCAAGTGATGGAGTATTTACTGGGACTATACTACCACCAAACCATGAACTTTCCCATGCTCTATATTGGTTAAGTGGGCCGGGAAGAGACCAGTTTTGGACAGCGGAAAGATTGGCGCGTGTTCCAGCAACACCATCAGGAGACAGAAGGGTTGCCGCAACCCACTTAATGTTGGGTTATCTCTATGGTGGGCGGGTGTTTCTAAACACAGGCTGGGGCTTTGTTGTCACTCCCGGAAGAGCAGCCATCCGTGGACTGATAGCAGACCTTGATACCATGCCAGCCGTGCCAATTGGGAATATTGGATTTAGTAACACTCACCTAATTGCCCAAATGTACTACCCCGGCGGCGTTCGCCAAGGCATGGCAACCCCATGGACAGCCTTTACAGCACCCGCCGGAGTGACGATAACTGTTGCACCACAGTATGGAGCATGGATTGAATTATATCGTGGCGGTGCAGTTACCTACCACTTCGGAGGGGTTGCCATAGGGAACGGCGACCAAATTCGCTTTAGAGCATCCACCCAACCGCCTGAAATGGAGTGGGATAGTCCAGTTTTCCACAATCCAACAGCAACAATGGGACGTGCGGTTTTAATCAATCAAGCGGCCGCAACCCAAACAATCGGCGGTTGGATAGGCGGGCTTGGAGAGCCACAATCTACGCAACTTTATGTGGATTGGGACAATTGGATAGAACAATTAGGTTCTCTTCGTATCCAAAAAACAGTAGCAAACTGGCACACGGTGCAGGGCTTTCAGTTTAATGTCCATCGCAATTCGGACAACGCACACATAGGCACATTCACCACCGGCGCAACCGGTTGGGCTTATGTAGGAAACCTTGAGCCGAACCAATACTACACCATCACAGAAGTCGTGCCTGCGGGCTTTGTAGCACCACCTCCAGTAACCGTCCGTGTGGCCGCCGGTCAGGTGGGCGAAGCCTCCCCAATC
>WQSD01000032.1 GCA_009788105.1 Oscillospiraceae bacterium
GTGGGGTTTGGGGCAATGCCCCAAGGTTTTTTATGGTTTTTCTGCAGTCCGAGTGCAATTAAACAATTGCACTCTTTATGTTAAAGGGAGTATTTGTCATGCTAAAAAAACTTTTCTCTCGTCGTGACGAAAGCAGGCGAGAAAATCACTCGGTGCTGTCCGGGCGAACAATAAAATACGTTGTTCTCCGTGAAAACAACGAGGAAACTGTGTTAGGTCACGCCGGCTCGGTTAGCCAACGAAACGGCGAGATTATTGTCCTTGCGTCAGGCAAAGTGGTGTTTCGTGCCGGCCTTGACAGCGGAGTACGAATGAACCAGCTCCTTTCAGGCAACGGCACAATTATTACCGGCAACGACCTTGAAAACAACGGAGAACTTAGGACGATTATCGTTCATTACACAGGCTAAATGGAAAACACTATCAGACAGCATATGCCCCACGGGGAGCTATTCACCTTTGAGGTACACAACAGCATAGACTCCACCAACAGGCGGGCCGTTGCCTTGGCACGAGAGGGCGCGCCGCCGTTTTCCGCAGTTATCGCACGGGAGCAGACTGCCGGACGCGGACGAATGGAGCGGTCTTTTCACTCTCCGCGGGACAGCGGGCTGTACCTTTCCCTTGTTCTGCCGCCCCTCTCTACGGACATGATTGGCTTGCTCACGCCGTATGCGGCGGTTGCCACCGCACAGGCGATTCACATGGTCAGTGGCTTGGAATGTGGGGTGAAGTGGGTGAACGATTTGTTTGCAGGGGGGCGGAAGCTGTGCGGCATTCTCACCGAGGGGGCTGCGGTCACGGAAGAGGAATGTGTTGCGGTGGTTGGCATTGGCATAAACACGCGCCAAACTCAGCTTCCACCTGAACTTGCGGATATTGTGACTAATATCGAGGGCGAAACAGGGAACGCACCCTGCAATGCCACCCTTGCGGCTGCTGTGTTAGAGAAATTTGTGGACATCAGGCGGCGGCTTGCTACCCGTGATTTTATGAACGAATACCGCCGCAGAAGTGTGCTTACCGGGAAAGAAGTTACAGTTTACGGAACACAGCAATATCATGCCACGGTGGTTGGAATTGACGATGACTGCGGTTTGATTGTTAGTGTCGGAGGAGAAACACGCACGATTTCTGCCGGAGAGGTTAGTGTGCGGGCAAATTTGCGAATAGATGTTGACAAAGCGACAAAAATAGTGTAGAATATGGGTAAGAATTTTTTCGGTAAGGTGACAAAAATGAAAACATCAAATAAAATCGCAAACTTTGTTTGGCAAAAAGTTTTTTTACAGGGCGGAGTGCTGTTCACTGTGACTTATTTCGCTTTTGCTCTCGCGGCGAACAGCCACAACCGTGCTGTGAATTTTAACTCGGCAGTGGCACTTTTACTGTTTTCCATTGGATTTTCCTTGTGTAGTGCGGTTTTCCTTGTTTCGGGCATGGGGAGAGCGGGCAAAAAGGGACTGCATTGGTTGCTGACATCAATATGTATCGGATTGCTTGTGGTGCATCAGGGGCAAGTGGCGACGGATAGCGACATTTCCGTTCCACAGGTGATTATTCTTGTAGGATTTTGGACTGTGCTGTATGCTGTTGGCGAAGTGCTGTCCGCTTTGCGTCGTGACAAGGTCAAGAAAGCTACACAAAATTCTGCGGATTATGAAAATAAATTTAAGAAATAGGTCAAAAGATTAAAAGATTAAGACCGTGGGACGCTGTCCCACACCCCGCCGCTTTTTGAAAAAAGCGGACAAAAACTTCTCCTCACAAAAACATAGAATGCTTTTGCGAAAAAAGTTTTTAGTCAAGTTTTTTACAAAAAACTTGTGCGGTGTGGGCGCACAGCCCACGGTCTTGACCTTTTCTTAACTCTAAAAACAGCGTCCTTGTTTGGACGCTGTTTTTGTTTGTGAAGGGTTGTTGAAAACAATACCCTTTCAGGCTAAGATTTTTCGTGCCAATCATGCTTCGGGGGTGTTATTTCGGTGGCTAATAATATATTTGCACTTACGGACGGATGAACCGCCCTTCATGTGCAAATATATTTTCAGACCGCCACCAAAATAACACCCCCTCAGCACACTATTTCCTAAACATAACCTTCTCGCTATTAAACAGCTTTGTCAGTACAAAGATAAACACAGCGGCAAGCACAAGGTTCATCGCGTTGACAACAGCAACATTCGCCACACTGTAATCAAAGGCGAAAATATCAGTTAGTGCAAGAGTTGTATTAACAAAAGGAATCATATACCAGTAGATGCCTGTCATATTACCTGCAAACATTGGCACAAAAGCGGCAACCATACCCACCATCATTACCGGGGTAAGAATGCCCGTCGCCTCTTTAACGCTTTTAGCGAAAGCGGACACAAGGCTCATTAGAGCAACGATTAGTATTACCGTTGTAAGCACAAGGGTAAGCAACCAAACGTAATCCATCACGGTGTATGCCGCCGCCGCATCACCCATGCCAATTTCGTCACCAAGCATCATTGGCATGGCAAGAATAATCCCGATAAAGCTGGAAATACCTGCAAGCAGTGAAATCACACTTAGGCTGGCAACTTTGCCTATGGCAAATTCGCTTCGTTTTATTGGAGTAACAAGCATGGTGGCAATTGTACCACGCTCTTTTTCCCCGGCAATTGACTCGGGTGTTAGACCCATACAGCTTTGGAACAGAAAGATTAGAATCAGCATTGGTAACATCATGGATAGTGCCATACCTGCCATCGCCGCATCATCTGCAATATTGTAAAAGTCGGTAAAAAACAGAACGTCTTGGGGAAGAATTGTACCGTGATACGCACTCATCAAACTTGAAAAAGATCGAAAAGCAAGGTCAGAATCTTGCACAGTAGCATCAAAATGCAACATCACTTTTTGAGGGAAATTCGGGTATCTAAATTCGTCAATTCTACCTGGGTCGGCTGTAAATTCCGCGGGGAATACAGCAAGTAGGTCGTAATAGCCGTATTCTAAACGCTCAAGAGCAACAGTACGGTTATCCACGGAGTGGAAGTTCATGTTTGGAAAACTTAACCCCGGAAATAGCTCTGGATGTTCCTCAATAAGTGCAAGAATTTCCATCATGCCCTCTCTGACCTCTTCCGGCATATTGTACACCGCAACGTCATACACCACCTCAGGGTCTTCGGTGGTAAGGTTTTGCATTCCCTCGCCAATAAGCCAGTAAATGCCGAAAATCATCAGCCCGGGCAAAAGCAGGGTGCTTAACGCCAAGCGATAGTCCCCGAAAAAGCGGGCGAACTCTTTTTTAATAATGGTCATTATGTTCTTCATTTTAGTCCACCTCCCCAACGGTTTTTTTGTAAAGGTCAAAGAAAACTTCTTCCATGGTTCTTTCCTTGGTTATTTCCGCAAGGGTGTCACACATAACCATTTGCCCTGCAATAATAATGCCCACACGGTCGCACAGTTGCTCCACAAGGCTGAAAATGTGGGTGGACACAATTATGCACTTGCCCCGCTCCCGCAGGTCACGAAGAAAGTCTGTCACCACTTTGGCGGTAACAACGTCAAGTCCGTTTGTCGGCTCGTCAAAGATGACCACATCAGGGTCGTGAACAAGGGAGATAACAAGACTGGTCTTTTGCTTCATACCTTGGGACATATTCGCCACTTTCACCTCGGCAAATTTGTCAATGCCAAATTTCTCGAAAATTTCTTTTTTGTACGCCGCCTGCTTGGTTGGGTCAAGTCCGTAAAGGTTAGAGAAGAAGTCGAATAGATAGTTTGGGGTGAAAAACTCCTCCATTTTCAGCTCGCTGGTAAGAAAGCCGATTCGCCCACGAACCTTGGTAGATTCGTTTTTCACGCTGAACCCGTCGATGAACACATCTCCGCTGTCCGCCTTGATAAGGGTTGACATAATACGCAGAGTGGTGGTTTTCCCCGCTCCGTTTGGACCAAGTAGTCCGAAAATCTCCCCTTTGTTAGCCGTGAACGACACATTGTCGTTGGCAGTGATGACAGTTGGCGCAGTCTTGCTGGCACGCCCTGCTTGTTGAGATAGCTTTGCTTTCTCGATTTTCTGCTGTTTCTTTGAAATAGCATATGTCTTTGTGATGTTTTCGACTTTTAGAATTACATTTGACATAGCAAAATTCCCTTTCTTGTTGTTTTATCATACTCATAATAACATATATGCAGGCGTTTGTCTACTGCTTTAATGTTGCCATGGGGTGAATTGTGAGTGAAACTGTTGTTTTTGCTCGAATAAAAACTTAACCCAGCCCAGAAAGTACATTGTTTTCGGGGCTGGGTTTTCTTACTCGCCTAATCTGTCCGAGCGGTCGCCGCCGATACGGTCAGAGTTGTCACCACTACTGCTACTGCCGCCACTTGGCGGAGTTGGAGGATTCGGCGGGTCGGAGGGAGGGTCGCCGCCGCTTGGAGGCACGCCATATCGTTGCTCAAGGCTGGCACGATACTGGGCATCACGCTCTTCAAGCTCTTTTTCACGCTTGATGCGCTCCTCTTCGTCCTTTTTGCGACGAGCTTCGTTCTCCTGCTCGCTGACACGCTTTTTCTCCGCAACCATTTCTTCCAGCTCTTCCATGGTTGGATTGCCACTCATCACCGCACAGAACTGGTTATCGTCCATAACCTCATATTTAATAAGGAAATTTGCGATAAAGTGTAGCTTATCAATGTTTTCGGTAAGCAGACGCTCTGCCTCACTAAAGGCATCGTCGATGATTTTGCGGATTTCTGCGTCAATTTTGCTGGCTGTTTCTTCTGAATAATTCTTTTCGTTAGACGAGAAGTCCCGTCCAAGGAAAACCTCGTCAGAAGAATGTTCGCTGCCATACAAAACAGGCCCAAGGTCACTCATTCCATAGCGTGTCACCATGTTGCGGGCAATGCCTGTGGCACGGCGAATATCGTCGCTCGCTCCGCCGGACACATCGTCAAAAATAATCTTTTCAGCCACTCGCCCACCAAGCAAGCAAGCGATTTTTTCTTTCAGTTCTTGCTTGTAAACGCTGTATTTGTCCTCTTCCGGCACAGACATAGTGTAGCCTAACGCCCGTCCGCAAGGGATAATCGAGATTTGGCGGACAGGGTCTTGGGTGGGGAGCAGGTAGAACAGCATTGCGTGACCCGCCTCATGGTAAGCAGTTTTCAGCTTTTCGCTTTCTTTGATGCGAATAGACTTTTTCTGCGTACCCACCATGATTTTAATGCTGGACTCTTCAATGTCGTTCATGCCGATAAGGCTTTTGCCTTTACGTGCCGCAAGCAGTGCCGCCTCGTTTAGCAGGTTCATCAAGTCGGCAGGAGAGAAGCCCACTGTCATCTGTGCCACTTTCTCAAAGTCCACCTCAGCCTCGAATGGCTTGTTTCGTGCATGAACAGCAAGAACTTCCTTGCGTCCCTTAATATCAGGGTAATTCATGGTCACTTGTCGGTCAAATCTGCCGGGACGCAAAAGTGCCGGGTCAAGAATATCTGGGCGGTTTGTCGCCGCCATAATGATAATCCCCTCACGAACAGTGAATCCGTCCATTTCAACCAACAGCTGATTAAGGGTTTGCTCACGCTCGTCGTGTCCGCCGCCAAGTCCGGCACCGCGGTGACGACCAACAGCGTCAATCTCGTCAATGAACACAATGCTTGCAGGGTGCTTGCGGGCTGTTTCAAACAGGTCACGAACACGGGAAGCCCCCACACCAACATACATTTCAACAAAGTCCGAACCGGAAATGGAGTAAAACGGCACTCCCGCCTCACCTGCAACAGCTTTGGCAATCAGGGTCTTACCTGTCCCCGGAGGACCAACAAGCAACACTCCGCGCGGGATACGTGCGCCAAGGTTGGCGAACTTTTCCGGGTTACGAAGGTACTCTACAATTTCGGTCAGTTCTTCTTTTTCTTCGTCAGCACCAGCAACATCACGGAAGTAAACTCGGTTTTTGTCGTTGGTGGCTATCTTTGCACGGGAGCGACCGAAAGAATTCGCTCTGCCGCCACCGGCTCCGCCGCCACGACCCATTGCCATACGAGAAGCCCATATCCACATGGCAACAAACACGCCAATCAATATCAGCCACGGCAAAAAGCTCACCCAAAATGGCATTGGTGTCATTGCAGGCATATGAACTTCTACACGAACAGGGTTATCTCCAACCCCGCCCAAGTAGTCGCGAACCATTGACAAGAAAAAGGCGCGGTCTTGAACGCGAACAGAGAAACTTTCTCCAGTTTCCTCATCACCCTCTGGATGCAAAGTGACCTCTAACTCGTTTTGATGTGTAAATTCAAGGCGTTGCACACGCCCTTCTTGGAAATGGGCGACAATTTCGCTGAATTCCGGCGGCTCTGGTGGGTCACCACGCACAAAAAATATAATTGCAAATGCAATTAAGGCAAAAGAAACGATATAAAATAAAAGGGTTTTAAGATTACTTTTCATTGAAAATTTCCTTAATCATGTTTCAGTCTAATTATTCAACAATCCTACATAGGGCAGTCCTCGGTAGTGCTCGTTGTAGTCCAGTCCATATCCCACCACAAACTTGTTTGGAATGGTCATGCCCACATAATCAGGCACGAATTCCACTTCCCGACGCGAGGGTTTGTCAAGCAGGGTGCAGAATTTTATGTCAGCCGCACCACAGTCGGTAAGATATTCGCACAAAAACCTCGCTGTGCGTCCTGTGTCTACAATGTCCTCTACCACAACAACTCGCTTACCTGCAAAATCACGAATGGCAGGCTCGTACTCAAGGCGCACCACACCGCTGGACTTTGTGCCGCTGCCGTAAGATGACACCTTGATGTAATCAAGCATGACAGGTGCATCAAGTTTTTTCGCAAGGTCGCTTGTGAACATTGCTGCCCCCTTTAACACGCACAATAGCAACAATTCGGTGTCACTTCGGCAGTCCGCCAAAATTTCATCGGCAACGCGAGAAACAATAGCATCCAGCTGTTTGGAAGATATTAAAATTTCGGGGGTTAAATAAGATGTGTTCATAATGCTCTCACTATTATAACACATTTAACAGGGAATAGCACTATTTTGTTTGTTAATGTTTTGTAAATTTAAGCCAAAGGAAGATTGAGCAATGAAGAATGAAAAATTAAGAATGAGTGTAGGGGAGGTTGCCCTCGGCGTCCCGCCTTTTGGGATAGCATTAACATTATATTGCTCCACCAAACAAACATTACACATTTTGACTGTCAATAAATGCAACGTTTATTCGGCGGAGCAATAATTTCGTTACATCCTTATTGTGAGGTGCTAGTCGTAAAAAGTTTTTAGTCCAGTTTTTTACAAAAAACTGGTGCGGTGTGGGCGCATAGCCCACGACTTTTATGTTTTTCGATGACAAGATGGGGACAAGTTAGCATATCACTTGACTTTAACAATTATTTTTGATATAATACAGTCACAAGCTATATAACACTCCACTTACCTCTCCCCGAAAGGAGTCGCCATGCCCCGAAAAAAACTTCGCTTTACTTGCTTTTTGCTGGTAGTTTTCACAATACTCCTTTCCCTGTTGCCAACAGCAGTAACGGCAGATACCCCGCCAATCCCATACCTTGACCGGGTGGGTGGGGTGCTTTTGTTGAACATGGAATGCGGAACGGTGGTGTACGAACGACAGGCAAACACTCGTGTCATGCCCGCCTCCACCACAAAAATCATGACCTCGCTTATTGCAATCGAGCATATGTCAGACCGTATGTACGAAACTGTCACCGTTCCGGCAATAATTCCCCAGATGACCGCAGGACTGAACATGGGGTTGCAGGCAAACGAGGAAATAGAGGTTAGATACCTGCTTGCGGCTAATATAATTTCAGGGGCAAATGATGCGGCAATGATGTTGGCGTATCTTGTTTCCGGGTCGCAACAGGATTTTGTAGAGCTAATGAACCAGCGTGCCGAGGAGTGGGGAATGTTTGACACTAACTATGTCAACGCAACCGGGATTGACGGGGAGGGCGCACGGACAACCCCTCATGATGTTTCAAGAATTGCTTTGCGTGCAAAAGAATGCAGGGTTTTCATGAGATACGCCGGGCAAGCAACATTTATTATTCCACCCACAAACCTTTCTGCCCAACAGCGAATTTACAATCGAAATTATCTTGTGTCCGGCGGTTTTATCCTGCCTGTGTACGGCCGCCCTGAGGTGAACGGACTGAATGCAGGGAATACCGAGGGTGCTGGCACAGTGGTTGTCGCCACCGCTTCGGTGAACAATACCATGCTAATGGCAATTGTTTTCGGCGGAAGCAACCGCTACGCAGGACAAGTATCCTTCTCCTGCCACCTTGCCGCATGGGCACTAATATCATGGGCAGGGGAAAATTATTCGTATCAAACTGTGTTTGACCGCTCAAGCATTGTTGGAGAAATTAGCGTTGCCTTTGCCCGCGGAAGCGATTATATCACAGTTGTCCCACGGGACACGGTTGTACTTTTCCTAAACAACAATGCAGACACAGACGAAATTCTAACCACAAGGATAGAGTGGCTTGGGGAGGAATTTATTGCTCCTGTTGCGGCAGAAACAGTTGTAGGAACTATATTTATTTATCAAGGTGGACGAAGAATCAGCGAAATGGAGCTGATAACCCGCAACAGCTTGTCCCTAAACCAGTGGCAGTATATTATTACCGGCATATACAATATTGTTTCTTCAACGGCGTTTTTGATTGGTGCTCTTGTTTTCGCCATAATTTGCGTGTGGTATATTCTTACAACCGCAGGAAAACGCTATCGCAAACAGGAGCAAGAGCGAATTGCACACCTGAAGAAAGGCGATTCATGAACTGGCACACGGAAGACGGATACATATCTCAGGGATACGCCACAATCTGCGGTGTAGACGAAGCCGGGCGTGGGCCTCTTGCCGGGGACGTGTACGCCGCCGCTTGCATTTTGCCATATGGACTGGAGCTTGTAGGTCTGGACGACTCGAAAAAGCTGACGGCAAAGCGGCGAGAGGGTTTGTTTGACCAAATATGCCATTCTGCTGTAGCCTATTGTATCGCTTCTGCCACTGTGGCAGAGATTGAGGAGCATAATATCCTTGGGGCGGCTATGCTTGCTATGACTCGGGCGGTGGAGGGGCTGGCTACAGCTCCATCTATTGCACTAATCGATGGCAATCGCACGCCCAAACTGGCAATTCCAGCTGTGGCTATTGTAAAAGGCGATGGCGTTAGCCCGAATATTGCCGCCGCATCTATTCTTGCAAAGGTTGCCCGTGACCGTGCTTGCCTTGAAATGGACAAGTCATATCCACAGTATAATTTTGCCAAACATAAGGGGTATGGCACACGGGAACATATGGATTTGGTTCGCCTGCACGGCCCTTGCCCATTGCACCGACCCAGCTTTTTGAAGTTTTTGAGAAGCGATGCGGGGTAGTGGCACAACCCCCCTCGCACCCGATTGGGGCATAAAGAAATGTTTCGGCAAAGCCCCCGACCCTTGCGAGGGGGGATGTCCCGCAGGGACAGG
>WQSD01000033.1 GCA_009788105.1 Oscillospiraceae bacterium
TTCGAGTGGTTTCGATTCGACCAGACATCGTGCGAAGATAAATAGAATCGGCAACAATGTCCGCAAGCTCAATCCGTCCGCTGGTTGTGTGCACTATCAGTTCAGCGATGTCGATGTCGCTAATCTCCACCCGCCCGGAAACGCTGGTGATATTTATGCTATCAATGGTATCCAAAGCAGACGCAGGAATTTGCACATTAAGGGGTTTGGGGCGTGGGTTCATCCGCACTCGACCCTGTTGAAAATCAAGGCTTAATGTGCCGTCAGAGGTGCTGTATCTCATCCGTTCGCGGTCGCGAAGCACGCGGCGCGAATATTCGGTAACGATAATATCCCTTCCGTCGTGCACACTTACTACAATACTGCCACTTGTCCAGTCAACTTCAAGGGATGTAATGCCATCTGCCGAGAAAATATGCGTTTCATAATGATTAAAGTTCTCTTGACCGAAATTAAACAGTCCATTGCCACCTATACCTTGCACAACAAACCAAACACACAAACCTACCAATGCGAATGCAGAGATGCACCAACAAATAATAGTAATAATTTTTGTTCTGCTCACTCTATTCTCCTCCTTTTTTCTTTGATGCGAAAATTGCATTAATCAATCCTTCAACCGCACCTGCAAGTGGGAAAACAATCCATGTTAAATGCCATGCGTGAGTGGTGAAACTCGCCAAAAAGTAAACCACCAAAACCAGCGACCACACGGCCGAGGAAATAGCTTTTCTCATTTGCTTTTGCTCGTGCGTACCCGATTGCCATTCTTTGAACTCTTCAATAATGCTGTCGTCTTCTTTCAGATATTTAGGTTTGCTCATAGAATTAAATATAAGCAGACCGGTTGCGGCGGCAACTGTAATTATCATAAAACCAAGACCAATAGAACTTGCTCCGGGTACATTAAGTTCGGATAGGATAATCAGGGGCAACACGCTTAGAATGTAAGCCATTACTGCAACAGCTGTAAATGCCGCTGAACGTGTGCGGTATTTTGCCGCCTCCGGCGAGGCTTTTGCTGCTTCGTTATTTAACTGATTAAGCAACACGCTAACATCACCAATGCTTGCAATAACAATGTTATACGCCGCCTCGGGACTTTTCCCAACAAAAACTAAATCATCGTATTTTTCTTCAAGGTTTTGAATCATCTCTTCTTTTAGTTCGACTGTCTTTCTGCTAACAGGGGCATCTTCAAATAGCCCCTCGACATACCTGCGAATTTTGTTTTCCATACTAATTTTCCTCCACATAAATAAGATTATCAATCATTTTTTTAAGTGTGTGCCACTCACCATATAAGATTTTATGAGCTTCTCGCCCTACTTGGGTAATGGTGTAATAGCGTCGCCTGGCTCCTGTTTGCTCGTCGCCCCAGTAGGATGAAATGCAATCGGCTTGTTCCAGTCGCCGAAAGGCAGAATAGAGGGTGGCTTCTTTTATTTCATATTCTCCCCTGGTTAGTTGCAAAATAGACTTGTTAATTTCATAGCCATAACTATCACCGCCTAACAGACGGGTCAAAATAATAGCATCGATATGTCCTCTGATTAAATCGGATGCAATTGGCATAACTGGCTTACCTCCTTTCGCACACTAATTATATCATATAGATACCTCGCCTGTCAAGGTATATTTTTGGAAAAAACGAAAGTTTGTGAAAAGTTACTATATTTATTCGGATTGCGTTTGGTTATATGGTGCTAATAGACATGGTTTTGCATTAAAGTCACATAGTTGTTGACTTCTTTACGACATTCTGATATAATATACAAACGGCGAGATAATATGTGCGGTTGTAGCATCACAGGTGAAAGGGAAAGAGGAGAACACTCCATGAAAAAACTAACTGTTATCTTACTCGTTTTATGCCTGCTTGCGGTGTCGGGACTGTCGGTGGGGGCGGATTTAGAGCCACGCGGTTCTTTCGAGGAAGTTTCGAGAGATGGAACGAGAATATTTCGCTATTATGCACGAGAAGAGGGGCGAGAACCCTTTGCGGCGGTGTACAACAACAATGAGCAACAAAGTTTAGTATACAGAATAGAAGGATTCTTTTTAGATTCTGGATGGAGAGTGTATTTTTCTGATGATATGTCCCATTTGGTGAAAGGTTCGTTTGGAATTTCATTTTATGTTAATGGCTCAAGAGTGGGGCATGCCGAACGCTACGATTTTATTGACAATTATAATGGACGATTGCCGTGCGAATTTGGTTCTTTAATATGGGCAGTCAACTGGCGTAAAACAGGCTTGAACTCCGACACTCTCCAGTTCACAATCGATACTGACGAGGGCAGAACAATCGTGTTTGATATGACGAGTGGTGAGATTTTGCCAAACACCACGCAAAACACACCCACTTCCACCACAGATTGGTGGCTGTACATCACCATCGCAATTGTCATAATCGCCTTTATAGCAGGCGAAGTGATATATTTTACAGTAATCAAAAACAGACTAAAAGAAAAAGAGGAACAAAAACAATGAAAAAAATCGCACTTCTTCCCGGTGACGGGATTGGACCGGAAATCACAGCCGCCGCTGTCCGTGTCCTTGACGCTGTGGGCAAATTCGAGTACGAAAGCTACCTTATCGGCGGGGCGGCAATTGACGGGGCAGGGAACCCCTTCCCTGATGCCACCTTGCAGGGCTGCCTTGCGGCGGACAGCGTACTTCTTGGGGCGGTGGGCGGCCCGAAATGGGACACCCTACCCGGAAACCAGCGCCCGGAAGTGGGCTTGCTTGCCCTCCGTGGGGCGTTGGAGCTGTACTCCAACCTTCGCCCGGCGAAGTTGTATCCTGCACTCCGCGACGCTTGCCCCCTGAAATATGACGGGGAGTTCGACATACTTATCGTGCGGGAGCTGACCGGAGGCATTTACTTCGGCGACCGGGGCAGAACGCCCTCGCCGACCGGGGACACAAAAGACGATTCCGCCTACGACACCGAGCGTTACAGCGTGCGGGAGGTGGAGCGTATTGCCCGTGTCGCCTTTGAGGCGGCGCAAAAGCGTAGCGGGCGGGTAATCAGCGTGGACAAAGCCAACGTACTGGAGTCCAGCCGCTTGTGGCGTGAGGTGATTCGCACCGTGGCGAAAGAATACCCCAGCGTGGAATGCACCGATATGCTGGTAGACAACGCCGCAATGCAGCTTATCCGCAATCCGGGGCAGTTTGACGTAATGGTGACGTCCAATATGTTCGGGGACATTCTGTCCGACGAAGCCAGCCAGCTCACTGGGTCAATTGGAATGCTGCCCTCCGCCAGCCTTGGGGCGACAAAGCGAGGGTTGTACGAGCCGATTCACGGCTCTGCCCCTGACATTGCAGGGCAGGGGATAGCCAACCCAATCGCCACCATACTGTCCGCGGCAATGATGCTCCGCTACTCCTTTGATATGGAAGCCGAGGCGGCGGCAATCGAGGCGGCAGTAGATGCCACCCTGAACGCAGGCTTGCGAACTGGCGACATTGCCGCACCGGGTCAGGCGAAACTGGGGACTGTGGCGATAACGGATGAGATTTTGCGGAGAATTGGGTGATGAAGAAGGCAAATAAAATTGTTTTAATAGTAGCAGTGATTATATTTTTTGCTACGATTGCTTTGTATTTGATATTAGGGTTTGTGGCAACTTTCAGCATTGACCCAATATTAAATCATAATCCATCACAAGAGATTATCGAAGAAATTGAAAATGTATTCATGTTTGAGCTTGCTCCCCATGAAACAATATCGATTCGCTTTTTCCCTGGAATGTTGCAAGCGAGAAGAAGCATACGCTTTATAATAAATGAAGTACAATCAACAGAAGATTTTTTGTCACGCTTCCATGGGGGAACAGTAGAAGCTGGTTGGCCAAATAGCGTAAACATATCTCACCTTTTTGAAAACAACAACCACCACGAATTTTTTGCTGATTTAAGTTTTTGCGAAGAAGAAAATACAGCAACATTTCATGTTTACAATGGCGGGTGGCCGGAGCTGAATGCCGTGTTTGGATATATGAGATCACCGCCATTTTGGACGAACCCGATATTTATAGCATTTGTTGCAGTACATTGGATTTTGTTTGCATACTTGGCTATTTATTACGGAATTCATCAAGGTATGCGTCTAAAACAATATTTCGCCATGCGAAAGCATAGCTAACAAAAACAAACAAAGAGGTATTTATTATGGAAAATCAACTAAAACGGAAGTACGGACTGCTTATGGCGATGTGCATGGTAGTGGGTACAATCATCGGAAGCGGAATCTTCTTCCAAAACGAAAGAGTTATCACCTATATTGGTGGCAGAATGTGGATTGGTATTGCCGCATGGGCAGTTGGCGGTCTAATTACCTTGTCGCTTGCGTATGTGGCAAGCACCCTTGCCACCCGACACGAAAAAGTCGGCGGCTTGGTGGACTATACCGAAGCATTAGTAGGCAAGAGCTATAGCTATGTTTTTGGGTGGTTTTTAGCAACAATTTTCTATCCTGCTATGACTGGCACATTGGCATTCGTGACGGCACGTTTCACAGTCGAATTGTTTGGGTGGAACACGGCATATGGCGTAAATCAATTCCTAAGCGGAGAAACATGGGCACTTGCGTTATTCTATCTCGTGTTAATATACGCCGTCAACGGACTAAGTACCAAAATATCCGAAAAAATTCAAATATCCGGAACATTTATCAAAGTCATTCCGTTGATTTTGATGGGTATCGTAGGAACTATTTTTGGACTTGTGAACGGCGTCACATTAGAAAATTTGAACTTCACGGCTACTCATGTTGGGCGTGTATACAATGAATACGGACAACTTGTAACAGAGGGAACTCTTGTTGGTGCAAGAACGGCAATGTCAGCCTTTTTCTATGCTCTTGTTGCAACTGCTTTCGCTTATGCAGGCTGGGACTGTGTAATTAACTTAAATTCAGAAATAAAAGATGCAAAACGCAACTTGCCAAAAGCACTTATTGTAGGGATGATTATCATTACTTCAATCTATGTAGCTTATTTTGTGGGTATTTTTGGAGCTTCGCCTGTAGAATCTGCCGTTGCGGCAGGCGGAGTCGGTACGCGCACCGGCTTTATGGCTGTGTTTGGTGATTTTGCGGGAACTTTGCTGTTTGTTTTCATTATCATATCGTGCATAGGCACACTAAACGGCTTGACTGTTGCAAGTCAACGTTCAATTTATGCCATTTCAGCACGTAATACAGGGCCGCGCCCACGTTTGTTTGGACAAATAGACAAAGAAACAAATATGCCAAACAACTCCATTTTCCTGTCAATGATTTTCATTGCCGCTTGGATGGTAGTCATTTTTGCTCATAATAGTATGTCCAATCCACCATTTAACAGCATTAACGAATCGTTACACGGCTTTAACTTTAGCATTGTTGCCTTCGCGCCGGTGGGGCTGTGTATGTTGCTCTTACCTCTATTGGTGCAAGTGATACACAAACAAAAAGATTTTGGCGTGTTTAATCGTTTTATTGCGCCCACTCTTGCAATTATCGGAACATTGTTTTTAATGTATGCTACCTGGTATCAGCAACGAAATATAGTCTTTATTTTCTTGATTGTGTTATCCGTCTTATCAATCATTGGCTTGCTACTCACTTTCGGCAAAGACAAAACTCCAATGCGCGGTGTTACGGCATGGATATGCGGTTTCGTGCTGGTTATTGTTGTGTCAGTGGTGTTGCTCGTTGTGTTAAACAGTGTAGCATAAAAAACGCCGTTAAATATATGTTCACAAATAATTCACTGCGCGTTTACACACAAAGTGGAGAGCGTGTGATATAATAGTAATGTCAAATATGTGCAAACTTGCACAATAAAAAATTGGAGGATCTATTTATGAAAAAAAGAACTACAAAACTTATTGCCCTTGCTATTGTGGCAATTATGCTGGCTACTTTAATTCCGACTTTTGCTGTGTCTGGTATTGATTTGGCAGTTGGTGCAGAAGTTGAAGTGTCATCTAACTGGGAAGGCTTTGGCGGTGAACAAATGGTAAATGGTCAAACTACCGGGCGTTGGGCTGCTGCTGCTGCTGAAACAGAACCATGGTTTATTGTAACGCTTGATCAAGTAGAAACAATCTCTGCTGTTGCTATGCGTGAGTTTCGTGGTGGACAGGGCTTCCGTGTTCATCACCTTGTGATTTCGGTAAGTGCTACAGAAACTGGTGAAAATTGGACAACTGTTCTTGATGAGATTTGTGAAAATTTTGATTTAATTGGCGAATTTTCAGTTTTGAGATTTGATGCCCCTGCTCAGACAAGACGTATTCGTGTAGAATTTATTACATGGCGCACCGCACCGGGGCGCGACGGATACCCTGACCCTGGTACAGCTTATGGTATTCAGCCATCTATTTATACATTCGAGGCTTTTGCCGAAGTGCCAAGTGCTGATGATTTGGAAGATATGATTGAAGCGCTTGAAGCGTTTGAAGGTTTGGTTGATGGTGCTGCAGAGGGTTTCCGAGCTCAATTTGAGTATATTTTAGAAACTTTGCGTGAAATTGATGCTGATGATATTGGTGCTATGATGTTAGCAATTAACGAAGCAAGACCAATATACGAAGCAATTTCAACTTTCGAAGAAAATCGTGAGGCACTGTATACTCTTTATAACACAGCTATTGCGGAATTCGGAGATAGCCCTGCAAGATTTGCCGGCACCGAAGTTCCACAGGTTGCGGTTAATAGATTTATTGGCGGTCTAAACAACGCTCGTAGAGAATTGGAATTTAACAATCCTCTTGCAATTTTCGGAGTTTTAGAGCAGTTCCAAGAAGTAGTCGCAGAACTACGCGAAGCGACTGAAGGCATTGATTTGCCTGAAAACGATAGAACCCCTGAAAACGATAGAACCCCTGAAAACGATAGAACCCCTGAAAACGATAGAACCCCTGAAAACGACCCTGTTAATGATTCTGAGTTCCCGCTTATCCCGGTTATTGCTGGTGTGGCTGTGCTACTCATCATTGTTGTTGTTGCCGTAGTTGTTATGGGCAAAAAGAAAAGCGCTGGTGAAACAGAGTAATATAAAAAAGAGATGCTTTCGTGGCATCTCTTTTTATTTGAAGAAAAAGTTTTTTGTCTTGGGGCGTTGCCCCACCCCCCGTGACCTTGACCTTTTTCCTCAATCCGAGAGTGGTAAAAGGCTTTGTACCAATCTTTTTGTGTTCGTATCCAAAAAAAACAAACAAAAACAAAATTCTCTATTGACAAACCTGAAAAAGTAGTGTATAATGTAAGCAACGCATGAAACGACTTGTACAATTCATGCAAAAAATACTTATCAAAAAGGAGTTTTTCACATGAGAAAAACAAAAAAACTTTTAGCCTTGGCTATTGCTGTTGTGATGACTGTATCACTGTTCAGTTTTCTTGGGCTAAATTCATCCGCCGCGCCACCGAATTTGGCGTTGAACACAGAGATGAATGCGGCTGGCGACAATCCTGCTTCATTCCCGCGTCCTATTGCACCAATTTTGTATCATAGTGTTGTAGCTTTTTATCGTTTGCTTAATGGCAATACTGACATTTACGCGAACAATCAGCGTATCACTTGGGGTACAAATCCAGGACAATTAGATGCATTTCAAGCTGCCTATCGTGAAATGCAGGGCGACCCTGAGGCTGATTGGTTTGCCACCAATGACAGACCAGGTCTTTGGGTTGGTGTAGACTTTGGAACACCACAAAGTTTTAATCAAGTTGTTATTTATCAAACAGCTCTTCCAGACGAGCGTGGTATTCTCGGAACATTCGTAATTGAAGTAGCAAATTATGATGACTTGACTCCTTACTGGGTGCCAGACAGCTTTTTGAACGAAGATGGTACACTACAAAACCCTAACAGAACTGCGCCATTAGGTTCTTTCAACCAAAATGGTTGGACTGTTGCAAGTGATGTAATTACAGCTAATACTACTGCTGATGGATTTACAGGTGGACCTATTACTGTTGATCTAACACACACAGGCGAATACCGTTATGTTCGTATCCGCACTATAGCTAATATTATGCCTCCTGATTCACCTAATAACCAGGGTCTTCCGATGATAACATCTCTTCAAGTATTCCAACAGCCAGATAACGGCTATCAGCCAGACACGGACGTCAACGACGAAGGCGAAACTCAACAACCAGCTTTCGTTGCTGCGACCGATATTCCAAGCACACCGAGCGAATTTGTTGCAGGTGCGGCGGCTATTCAACTGCCAACTCAAGCTACTCCAGCAAACGCTACATACAGTGCAATTGTATGGACTGTGACAACTGCTGGTACTACAGGTGCGTCTATTGATGCGCAAGGCAGATTCACTGCGACTGCCGCAGGAACTGTGACTTTGACTGCCACAGTTGCTAACGGCACTGCTGTTGGAACGCCACTTACAATCACACGTGACATCACTGTTACTCCACCGACTTCTTCGGAAAACGACGATGTAAACGACGATGTTAATGAAAACGGCGGTGAATCTGAGTTCCCGCTTATCCCGGTTATTGCTGGTGTAGCTGTGCTACTCATCATTGTTGTTGTTGCCGTAGTTGTTATGGGCAAAAAGAAAAACGCTGGTGAAACAGAGTAATATAAAAAAGAGATGCTTTCGCGGCATCTCTTTTTGTTTTTTGTTGATTCGTGCAAAATTTCTACTCTCCGCATTTACATGGGTTGCAGGTGCAGTTTTTGCATTTGCATTTTGGGTTTGTGCAGGTCTTTGTTTCCTTAGCCATAATATTTATCTCCTTTCTGTTGACATTATTGTCAACTTGTGATATAATGCTTTTAGTAAGTGCTGGAGTTTCGCCGTTTGGGCGTTTTTGTGCTCCCTGAGCGGTGTCGGTGGCTTCGCCGCCGAGCAGGCTCAGGATAATTCTGCGTCGTCCATTTAGGCGAAACGGAATGCGTGGCGGAACGAACAAAAAGCACGATATAATATATTATATTACACTACGGAAATAATGTCAAGTACGCACTTTTAAGTGGCATACTACCCTAAAGGATACTATGGAGAAGCAAAATGACTGTACCCATGGCGGTTGCCCGGTTGTCGCCACCCTCGATATAATCGGCGGCAAGTACAAATCTCTTATATTGTGGCATTTGCTTGATGCCACTCTTCGTTTTGGAGAGCTAAGTCGCCTTATCCCTACTGCCACGCCTAAAATGCTCACCCAACAGCTACGAGAGCTTGAGGGTGATGGTCTTGTTTCGCGGGTGGTGTACCCGATTGTCCCGCCAAAGGTAGAATATTCCCTTACCCAATTAGGAGATAGCCTGCGTCCCATTTTGTTCGGCATATATAACTGGGGCGAGGGGTACATGAACAGCACAGGGGCAACTGTGGAATGCGAAATGAAAAGCAAAGTGCCAACCGACAGGGAGGGGTGCTGTCTATGACTCTTTTGCACAAAACCACCGCCACTCCCGCCGAAACCGAGGC
>WQSD01000034.1 GCA_009788105.1 Oscillospiraceae bacterium
GGAACCCTGAGGATAATATCTTGTGTTTGTTGGCTCAAGATGAATCATCATTGCCAAAGAGTGTTCTTCAATAAACTCGCGTATCTCATATGCCTGTTCACGTTCCACATCACGAGCAATAGTTTCATCTCGGCGACCTACACGCTGTGTTTTACCGAATACCTCTTCTTCTTCCATATCAAAAATTTCAGATAGCCGCCCGGAAATCAGGGCGGCATAAAAATTTTCTGTTTCATTGTCATAATCCCCGCGTTGAATATCATGAGGGGATATAAACACTCGCCAAGTGGTGGCATTTGCCGCCAAACTTCGCATGTTTCTGTCATAAATATTTCCGCGAGAGGCGGGAATGTTTGTAATTTGCTTTACATTGCCAATAACTTGGGACAAATAATGCTCGTGCCTAATAATCTGCATATAAAACAACCTTGCACCCAAGCCAAAGCAAGCTGCAATAATTACAAACAACATTATCCCCATACGTAAGGACATTTTACTTTCTTTTTGCATCGCCTCCTCCTTATTTTTCTCAAATGACTTAACACATTCTATTCACCGCCCACAATAATATTCCAAAAACTTGCCGCATTGTTTCCAAGTGCTGTTAGCACAGTTGACACAATGTTAGCGTCATCATCCTCGGTTTCATAATTGCGAATCTCATCTTCGACTTCTGAAGCTATCTGAATGGGAGGTAACAAATTTTCACTGCTTGTCATTCCAAGTGACATAGCAAGTTCTTCAAGTTCTGCCCAATTGATTACACGACCGGCATCAATGACCAACTGGCTTTCTCTTGTTTGAAGCTCATTAATTCTGTTGGTCATTCTTCGCAAATCTTGATTGTGCTCGTTGATTTCCATGAAGTTCGTCAACATGAATATCACAAGAACGGTGCAAACCACTGCCAAAAACATCATAGCTACAGGTAGTGGCTTGTTTGGTGTATCTTTGCGAACAGTGCGAATACGCGGCGCAGAAGCACGCACAAGTGCCCGTGTTTCTGCCACTTTCACTTGACGATTATTATCTTTTTTCACCACAGCAGTTTGTCCTGTTTTGTTTTGTGGCGTCCGTTGTGCTTTTTGCTTTTTCACAGAATTTTGTCCGCTTCTTTCCACTTGATTATTTTGCAGTCTTTGGTTTTGGCGGTTTGGATTTTGATTGTTCATGACAAACTTCCCCTTTATTATAACAAATGTTTTTTAATAATTTATGTACAAATGCGGTATTGCAGAAAATTAACATTTTTCCGCTATTCGCAACCTCGCACTTGCGGCACGAGAATTTTCTTCTATTTCTTTTGCACCTGGTGCAACTGATTTCCCTATTGGTATTACTTCACGCCTTTTTTCGCAAGCGCACACAGGCAACATCGGCGGACACACACATTCCCTTGCCATTTCAGCAAACGCCTGCTTTACCAGTCTATCTTCTATCGAGTGAAATGTTATCACCGCCAGCCGACCGCCGAGCCTCAACACTTTCACAAGGCTGTCCAACGCAGGGCGGATAACATCTAACTCTTTGTTCACTTCGATGCGAATTGCTTGAAACACTTTTTTCGCTGGATGCCCGGTTTTTATATGTTTCGGATACACCTTGTGAAGCAGTTCAGACAATTCTCCTGTAGTGACAATAGGCATGGTTTCTCGCTGCTTTAGTATTGCAGAGGCAATTGCCGAGTTGAATTTTGCTTCTTCTCCGTATTCACGAAATATTCTGCACAATTCTCCGTGGCTATACTCATTCACCACATTATAGGCAGACAAGTGATTACGCTTGTCCATCCGCATATCAAGGGGTGCGTTTTGCATATAGGAGAACCCCCGCTCCCCCTCATCAATTTGATGAGAAGATATGCCAAGGTCTATAAGCGCACCATCAACTTCTCTAATACCCAGGTTGTCCAACACACAAGCAACATTCGAGAAATTCTCCCGCACCAAGCTCACTCTATCTGCAAAAGGTGCAAGCCTTTTGCCTGCGGCAACAATGGCGTTTTCATCTTGGTCAATGGCAACCAGCCTACCCGTGGTCAAGCGACTGGCGATTTCATAACTATGCCCTCCGCCACCGGCAGTGCAATCGACATATGTGCCGCTGGGGTTGATTTTCAGTGACTCGATTACTTCGTTAAGCAACACAGGAACATGATAAACTTTTTCCATTGTGGCTACAGCCCCATCTCGTTAAGCATATCTTCAAAATCACCGCTTTCGTCTAAGGCAGCCATGCGTTTTTCATAGACTTCTTCGTTCCATATCTCTGCATACTCACCGGCACCAATAATCTTTGCGCTCTTGTCAATTCCTGCAATCTCCCGCAGTTTAGGCGGGAGCAATATCCGTCCCGCTGAATCCACTTGGACATCACACGCTGACGAGAAAAAGCGTCTGCGATAATCACGAAGTTTTGTGGACGGCTGGGAGTTCAGCTTTTCGGTAAGTTCTGCCCACGCTTTTGCAGTATAAGCAGTTATACAATCATCAATAGTGCGTGCAAGATACACAACATCCCCGAAAATATCACGATACTTCGAAGGCAAGAGGACACGGCCTTTGGGATCTACTGAATGAGAATATTCGCCTACTAACGAATGAGAAACTTCTTTTTCTACCATAACCGCACCTCCTCTCTTTTTCCAAAGCGACACTCACAAACCACACTCATGCACTTTCGTCACACTTCGTTGCACTTTCGCCACACTTCGGTGTAATCATGATACACCTTTTATATAATAATGTCAATATGTCAACGGGTCAAAAAGTAAGTTTTTTGCTTATAAAACACAAAAAAGCCTGTTCCGAAAAACAGACTTTTTCAAACTTTGTTCAATAGAAGAACATTGTTTCTTTTATGGCTTAATTTGGTCTAATTTACTTTTTATTATCTCATTAGTTGTCGGCGTTCGGCAAAACCCTTCCCTGATTGTGTCGCCACATCTCATTAAAAAGAGGAAACACAGAGGGCGGAAGATATTTTGCCGCATCTTGCCCTTTTTGCAAAGCTAATCGAGCAGCCCCTGAACTTATCTCGTCAAAGGTCGGGTCGCACGGCAAAATAACCGTTTCGCACAATGGGTTAGCACTCTTGTTATGCTTCGCCATCTCCAGTTCGTACGTCATGTCTTCGGCGTTTCGCACCCCTCGCACGGTGGCGGCAATTCCATTTCGCTTCATATAATTTACAAGAATACCGTCGTCGCTATCCACAACCACATCAAGCCCACAGCACGCCACACGCAACATAGCCAGCCGCTGCTCAAGAGAAAACATCGGCGTTTTGTCCGGGTTTACGAAAATCACCACATGAACCTTGTCAAACAAGCGACTCGCCCTACTTATAATATCCATGTGTCCAATTGTCACAGGGTCGAATGTCCCTGCCACTAACGCAATTCTTCCCATTATCGCACCTCCGTGTTTGGTATGTATCCTCGCATTATTTCCGCAAAGGCTTGTAATTCTTCCCCAGAAAAGCCTTCTAACCGCTTCGGCACAGAGGGCGACTGGACAAAGTTTTGCAGATAATATTTTTTTGCTCCTTGTATCATCTTGCCTATTTCGTGAAAGTCACTTTCGTCGTGAAGCCCACGAACAACAGTAGTGCGAAACTCATAGTCAACATCACAGGAAAGCAAAATTTCAATTGAACGGCGAACTTCCATTAGCCGAAAGCCTATGCCTGCTGTTAGATTATATTTATCCGGGGAGTTTTTCACATCCATCGCCACATAGTCAATCAAATTTTGTTCAAGCATTCCATGTAACTTGTCAGGGTAGCTTCCGTTGGTATCCAATTTCACCGCAAAGCCTTTTTCTTTTATGGTACGAACAAAGCCTTCGATACCATCGCTCATAAGCGGCTCGCCGCCGGTCACACACACACCGGTCAACTTCCCTTTTCGCGAATCAAGAAAGGCAAAGAAATCTTCGTTGTTCATTACAGGGTCGCACCCTGCGACCATCTGCCAATTATGACAATAACCGCAACTCATGTTACACCCGGAAATAAATACCGTGCAAGCAATTTTGTTTGGATAATCAAGCAATGTTAGTTTTTGTAATCCTGCTATTTTCATTTCGCCCTCCATGCTTTCTTCAAATATTATAACACTCCAAAACATTTTTGTCAACTCACACGCCAATAAGCACCCCCCAACAATGTTTACAAAATGTTCACTTTTAGGTGGTGCAAAAGGAAGATATTTGTGTTATAATATATGTAAATAACACCTCGGAGGTATCTCAAGATGAAAAATTGCGAAAAAAGTAGTGCTTTGAAGTCTATTGTTATCATTCTTTCTATTATCGCTGCATTGGTGGCAATTGGTGTTGCCATTGACCTACTTTACAAAAAGTACAAACTTTCTGTTGAGGGTTTCAACGACTACAGCGACATGGACTATTTTGACGACGACAACTATTTCTGCGATTCACTTGGCTGTGACTGTGATGATGACTGCACTACCACACCTGAAGTTTGCTGTGAATTCACTGAAGAAAAATAACCACCCAAACCCTTGATTTCCCGTGAAATCAAGGGTTTGTTTCTATATGAGTTCCTTTAGAGCGTGTCGACAAGCACTAAAGGAACTCATATATTTAACCACAGATTAAGCACTTGTTAATTTTTTATATATTCAGACGAAAAGTGTTGACACATGGCGAATTTTATTATATAATGAGTGTGTACTCTTATAAGGGTGTTGAATAATGATGGAATGAGGTCAATCGTGTTTCAATTTCATTACTTTAATTTTATGACTACCAAGTTATAACATAATGCAAAGTTTCAACTTCTCATTGTCATTGCGGGCTTGACCCGCAATCTCATGAAACTTCAATAACTGATGAGATTGCGGGTCAAGCCCGCAATGACAATGTTTTGGTTGTTCCATGTGCTAACATGATAGCCGACTCATTCCTAACTTTTTTCATAAGGAGCAACATGATAAAATCGCTACATAAAAAAGAACAACTGGCACACATTCTGCGTTTGGGATGTGTGGTTTTGGCTGTTATATTACTGGTTTCCGCTGTATCTTTGTCGTTTATTCTTGCCAGTGAAGCAAACCATGCCGAAATTAACGCTACATACGCAGGAATAACTGCCACCTCTGCAAATTTTGAACATATGCTTGCGGTGCAAAACTTCCCGGAATCTTATCGTGTGCTCCTGCGAGAAGTGCACAGAATGCACCCAAACTGGCGTTTCGAGGCTCACCACACCNNTCTTGACTGGAATTTTGTTTTACAAAACCAATTAGTACCTAATCGCAACCTTGTAAATGCAAATTTAGTAGGTATCGGCGGAAGCTGGCTTACTACCCGTTCATCATGGAAATCTCTCGAACCTCACGCATTCAACTGGGCAGAGAACACATGGGTGCGTGCAGAGCCTAACTGGATTCAAGCGTCTGAAGGCATTCTTGCATATTTCCTTGACCCGCGGAATTTTTTGACCCCACGTGCAATGTTCCAGTTTGAAATGCTTGGGTATGACCCTCATTTGCACACGGTTCAAGCGGTGGAAACAATTATTGCACCTACTTTTATGTCAAGAGAGAACCCAATTGGCTCTCCTCACCTTACATATGCCGAAATCATCGTCAACGCAGGACGCAGATACAGTGTCAGCCCTATTCACCTTGCCGCGCGGATACGACAAGAACACGGCATGAATCGCGGTGCGATAATTTCCGGTACTCACGCAACATATCCCGGTCTGTTTAACTATTTTAACATAGGTGCCACCTCACCAACCGGCTCTGCTGCAGGAATCATAGGCAACGCTTTGCGTCGTGCTGAACGCGAGGGCTGGACAAGCTCCTACCTTTCCATCAACGGCGGCGCTCGTTTCCTTGCAAGCTCCTATATCGGACGAGGGCAAAACACCCTATATTTGCAAAAATACAATGTTTGTGTAAACTCCGGCGGGCTTTTCTGGCGACAGTACATGACGAACATATCCGGAGCATACAGCGAGGGACTGCAAGCACGGAACGGACACCTTGCCGCCGGACGAATAGATTACCCCTTCTTGTTCCGCATCCCTGTATTCCTCAATATGCCGGAGCAAATATCTCCTCTGCCTACAGTTACGGGAAACCCTAACTTCAAGTTGCGCAACCTTGCCATTGAAGGACACAACATCAGCCCTACTTTCCACATGAGCACAGCGAATTATAGTGCTGTTGTTCTGAATCATGTTTCAAGTGTAAATATTATTGCCGAAGCAATTGCCCCCACTTCTACCGTAACAGGAAACGGGCGTCGTACCGTTTACCCCGGAATGAATTATTTCCAAATAACAGTGACTGCACAAAACAGCACTCATAAAGTATACACTATTACTGTGTACCGTATGGCAGGAGGCTCTGGCAACGGAAATGATAACAATGGCGGTGGCAATAATAATAACAACAATAACAACGACCCGTCTTCATACAATGTTATCTTTGGTAGTGGTGCAATAATAAACGGCAATTATATTAACGGAATTCAGCGTGGCACAACTGTTACTGCTTTAACACAAAGCTCTGCCTTGAACAATGCGTTTCTTGTTGTGCAGAACGGAAGCGGCGTTCCAAAGTCAGGTGACTTGGTCACAGGAGACCGAATTATTGTTTATAATCACGACCGAAGCAGGCGACTATATACATACACTGTTGTAATTACCGGAGATGTTTCAGGGCGAGGAAGTCCTGATATTATTGACCTTGGTTTTATGCGAAACCATATACACAGCACTGTTCGACTTTCCGGTGCATTTGCTCGTGCAGGAAGTTTTCAGTCACGAAACACCAACATAACATCTGCTGACTTTGCAACAATGCGCAACTTTATCGTAAACGGCATTCCGTTGCCGTAGAACCCACACTCTTTTTTGGAGAATACATCATGCGAAAACTCGCTTCAAAATCCCTTATTGCGTCTATTATTATACTCGCTTTTGTTCTTGTTATGTTTTCCGGAATGCTAATTTCTTCGGCAAATGTGACTGGTGGCTTTGCCGTAACCTCGTCGGCTAATAATTTGAACGTTGGTCAAGAGTTTACCATCACCGTTACCATCACCGCCCCTGCACCGGGTATGTCGGCGTATCAGTTCAACTTGCACTATGACAGCACCCGAGTCACCTTTGTTCCTGGGGGCAGTAACGGGATTATCTCCCGTACATGGGCAGAATCTACCGGCGGAAACCCGACACAGCGAACAGAAACCTTCCGCTTTCGTGCCACTGCTGCGGGAACACCCGAATTCAGCGTTGGCACAGGATATGGCATGGTTCTTGCCAACAATGCTCATACCGGTGGCGGTGGACTTTCCATGAACAGAACAGCCACAAACGTGACAATCATTGCGGCAGGTAGTAACGATTCTACCCTACGCGCTTTGGTTGTGCCGGGTCATAGTCTTTCCCCTGCTTTTAACCCAAACACCTCCACATACACAGTAAATTTGCCTTTTGATGTGACAGCTGTCGCGGTCAATGCTCAATCTAACCAAATCGAAGGGCGACACACTATCTCGGCTGTGCCAAACCCCTTGCCTGTCGGCACGACTACGGTAACTGTGCGTTCCTATGCACCTAACGGCACGTATCGTGTGTACACTCTTCGCTTTGTGCGGGCAGAAGCAGGACCACCTCCACCAGCCGGACCAATTGAAATCGAAATAGGTGGCGAAAACTACGTTGTTACCCGTGACCTTGCAGGAATCGAAATCCCTGACGGCTTTGAAACCAAGCAAATGGAACTTGCCGGGGAGGAAATTACGGCTGTCAGTGGAGTTGTCCGCAACCTAACCCTTGTTCATTTAACCGACCGCAGCGGCATAGCGAACTTTTTTGTGTATGACCAGGGAGAATTATTCCCTTTTGTAGTTATTGCACTTCCCTATCAAAATCTTATCGTAATACCAAACCAAGCTCCAATAGGAAATTATACAAATCACAGATATATGATAGTTTTAGGGCAATCCATTCGTGTGTATTATTCATATGTGACAGACACACAAAATGATGATAGTAATGATGGCGGCGGATATGACGATGGCGTTTATTCGGACTATGACAGCTCAAGTAATGATGGCGGTGGATATGACGATGGCGTTTATTCGGACTATTACAGTTCAAGCAACGATAGCGAAAGCTATTACTTGTATCAGCTTGAAAGCAATATTCCTGAAACAGTAATGTTCTACGCCATGAACTGGCAAGGCGCAAGCTCCTGGTATCGCTTTGACACAGTAGACAGCACAATCCAGCGATATATACCGACAGTTTTGCATACAAGCGAGCAACCAATAAACGTTGTAGTATGTTACTACTGCGACGAAACACTCGAGTCTCCTGCCGTGCCACCTAATGACAACCTGATATATGCGCGACTTCAAGCGAATATTGATAATTTAGAGGGGCAGCTACGCACTCGAAACGAAGTGACTGTAATCATTATAGCTGTACTGGGAATTGTAAGCATATTGCTTGCTGTAACGCTTGGTGTGCAATATTCTCGAAAAAAGAAGACCGTTATTGACACCCCGACAGAAACAGACGACGGGGACGACCAAAACCAATACGGATACACAAGACCTAATCCTCCCTCACACAATGAGGTTGATACCAGCATTTTTGACAGCTTAGATACCTCGTCATTTGATGAAATCGGCGATGAATAAAGATGAATAAAACTAATACCCGAAGAAGCATAAGTTTCTTCGGGTATTGTAATTTAATTTTACTGACCTTGTTGATGTTTGGATTTAGTGGTTTTCAGCTTATTATCATCAGCTTTTTCCACCGGATACCAGCCACGAGCATTCATTTCGGTCCATAGCCCGTAAGCGATTTCCTGCTCGTCACGAAGGATTTCCATCAATCCTGCACGAACTTCCGGGGTGGCTGCCTCGATAACATTGGTGTTATAGCCACCGGTCACATGTTTTTGTGAGGTCAAGCTGTCCACCATTTTTTCTTTGTCGCAAAGTGGTTTGTGTGTCATTTTTGTTTCTCCTTGTTATTTCATCAATCCCATAATTGTGTCGAAATGCTTTTGATGTTTTGCAGCGATTTGCTCAAACTGCTGTTTTAGCTTCGGGTCATCTGTCCCTTGAGCATAGTGATTGAATTTTTGCACCAAAAGATGCTCTTGGTTAAGAATATCGTCCATACCGGACAATTCTTTGTTTGTGATTGTAGCCATTTGATTGCTCCTTGTGTTTGTATTTCCGTTATACGGGGTGTTGAATAATAGGCATCGAGGTCAATCATGTTTCAATCTCGTTTTTTTGGTGTTTTCAAAAACCGTTGCTACGCAACGAAGTGCGTTTTTGAAAAACCAAAAAAATTCGCTCCAAGCGGAAAATCACCGCTTATCCGCCGAGATATTCAACA
>WQSD01000035.1 GCA_009788105.1 Oscillospiraceae bacterium
ATCAGCCCCCCCGCCCCGGCAGGCGAGATTATGGCATATCGAAAGCTGCTTTCGGTCAAAACCACCGCAAAAACCAGCGCAGGGTCAACATCATGTCGCTCTGCCGCCGCCATGACATATTCCTTGTAGTACAATGGGTGGCGAATTTGAACCACCTCATCTCCAATATTGCGAAACAGCCGCATTATTTGCCCGCCAAATATTAAAACTGCTACCAACAAAATCGCCACCACTATGATAATCGTTGCTTTTTTCATGAAAGAACCCCTTTCAAAATCCGCTCTACTTGCTCCTGTAATCTGTCTTCGGGGCGGTTATATATGATATGGTCAGCCAGTTTGGCGTATTCGCCGTCTGTAGGCTGACTGGCGAGAATGACCTCCGCCCGCTCCTCGCTCACTCCCCTGTTTACAAGGCGGGCTTTGCGAGTTTCGGTGCCAGCTTGCACCGCAACCACAACATCTCCGAACCTGCCCACCTGGTGAAGTTGGGGAATTTGGCACAATACAAGCTGTGTCTGTCCCTCTCGCCGCTGCTTTTCGCAAATTTCTCTGCACGCCGCCATCACTCTCGGGTGAACAATGCTCCCAAGCTGTGCCAGTTTCGCAGGGTTGCCGAACACTTCATCTCCAAGGGCTTTTCTGTCGATACCCATGGTGAAGTGAAGCACCTCGATTCCGAAAACCGAGGCAATTTCTATCGCAAGGATAGTGTCACTTGCGTACAGCTCGTGGACAATTTTGTCGGTGTCGATATGATAAAGGCTAACGCCTCGCGCTTCGCAAATGCCGCTAAAAACCTCGGCGACATGGCTTTTCCCGGAGGCAGCCGGCCCTGTTAATGTGATGATTTTCATGGGTATTTTCCTCTTGACGAAACAATGTTTTTGTGTTATAATAAAGTTTGTATGTCTGCGAATTCGTGACAAATGTCACTGGTGAAATTGTAGTAATCATGATATACTAAAGAAAAAACAAAAGAGGTTTTTATGCTTACCAAGGATAAAGATACGCAATATCTTGCTGAACTTGAAGAAAAAGAGAGAGAAGAGAAAGCCGCAGAAGAAAGCAAACTTAACAAACCCATTACCTACAAATTTCTTTTAACATTCACTATACCAACCATATTGTCCTTCATATTCATGGGAGTATTCGGGGCGATTGACGGAGTGTTCGCCGCCCGCGGTATCAGCCAACAAGCACAAGGGGCGGTCGGCTATGTATTCCCCTTTTTCACTGTTGCAATGTCAATTGGTGCAATGCTGTCAATCGGCGGTACGGCTTTAATTGCAAAGAAAAAGGGGCAAAAACTTATTGCCGAGGCTCGTGAAAACTTTACCATGCTGTCAATTGCGACCCTTGCCATTAGTCTGACCATTGCGGTCATCAGCTGGTTTGCTCGCACCCCTATTTTGCGACTGCTGGGCGTGCCAAACGACCCTGTGATACTTGGCTTGGCTATGGATTATATCCAANCGCTGATTGTGATGATGTCATTTATAATGCTGGGAATGTTTTTTGTTCAACTGCTTATAGCCGAGGGGCGACCCCTGCTGAGTATGTTCGCATCCACTTCAGGAGCGGTGGTCAGCACTTCGCTAAATGCACTATTTATTTTCGTCTTAGACCTTGGGGTTATGGGACTTGCCTTGGCAACCGGGATAGGCTATTCTGTTCCAACCGTTTTAGGGCTGATATACTTCACCATTAACCGAAAAAAAGGGATATATTTTGTTCGCCCAAAGTGGGATATTCGCGCTCTTGGTCGCTCGGCAACAAATGGTTTAAGCGAAATGGTGACAATGCTGTCCATTTCTGTTACCTCCATAGTGATGAACAATGTTCTTACTGATATTGTCGGTTGGGAGGGGGTTGCGGCGGCAGGCATTGCTTTTGCGGCAATGGGTATTACGTCTGCCCTATTCATGGGGTATGCTACCGGGGTTGCTCCTGTGGTCAGCTTTAATTTCGGCAAGAAAAAAGACTTGGAGCAAAGCGGAGAGAGAAGTACCGCTCAACGCCAAAACTTACGCCTGCTGTACAAGAAAAGTCTTGTGATTGTTGGTGCGTTATCGGTTATTGCGCTTGTCACAACTTTTGTTTTTTCCAATTTGCTTGTACGGATTTATGTTTCGCCTAACGATGTGTGTTGTATGACAGATGGTGTTATTACCGAGCCGTGCGACGCACACCAAGCTGTGATTGAATATATGATAGCCGACCCAAATGTTCCCTTCAACGAAGGCGACCCGGCATTCATGGAAATGATGCACTATATCGGCTTTGATATGTGCACCGGCGACCTGCACCCAATGGCAACGCGAGGATTACGGATTATCGCCCTTGGTTTCATACTCATGGGCTTTAATGTGTTCGCCACAGCGTGGTTCACCGCATTTAATGATGGGCTTGTGTCAGGGTTTATGTCCCTAATGCGAACAATGGTGTTCACCCTGATATTACTTGTAACTCTACCACGAATTATCAACCCCGCCTTAGACGGAGCATGGCTTGCTATGCCGATTGCCGAGGTATTGGCTATTGGAATAACTGTGTTTTTTCTTGTGAAAATGGGCAGGAAGTATCATTATCGAAAGAGTTTGCCTTCTATCTCGGCAGAAAGCGGCGAATAGCCGCAGGTCGCTCACGCAGCTCCGGTTGCCTGCCGTGCGGGTGTGCAATTATCCTGAGCCTGTCGGGCGGCGAAACCGCCGACACCACATACGCAGCAACGATTCAACCTGAAGAAAAAGGTCAAAGTCGTGGGCTATGCGCCCACACCGCACAAGTTTTTTGTAAAAAACTTGACTAAAAACTTTTTCTCTCAAAAGCATGAAATGCTTTTGTACCAAAGTTTTTGAGGTTCTTAGGAACTTTTTGAAAAAAGTTCCTAAGTGGGGTTTGGGGCAACGCCCCAAGGTGTTTTAAGGTTTTTCTTATAACGAGATTGAAGCATGATTGACCTTGTTCCATCTTTAGAAAGCCCACCGAAATGGAAAAGCAAAAAAGCAAAGGATAAACATATGAAGCACACATTTACAGGCAACGCCTCGCCACCGCAAAACAAGCTATGTCTTTGGTATCGCACACCAGGAACCCTAAATACCCAGCTGAACAAAAGTAACGACACCCTGCCAATCGGCAACGGTCGTTTGGCGGCTATGGTTCAGGGGGGAGCGGAGCAGGAGCGTATTCAACTGAACGAAGAAAGCCTGTGGAGCGGCGGCCCTGGCGGGTATGAGCAAGACTCGAGCCGCAAGGATTCAGAGGCTGTGTACAACTTTGGCTATAACGACAGCACTATCGACCATGGGGAGATATATGACCAGCTAAAACATGGTGCAGATGAGGTTAGCTATGGCAAGAACACTAACCGAGGAGTTGATACAGCAAGCATCCAAGGTAACTATCACGGATATGGCAAGTACAAAAATTTTGGCTTTATCCAGCTTGATTATATGCTCCAAGACGAAAGCGAAATCGCAAACTATCGCCGTGAGCTTGATATGACTGACGGGGTGGCACGAGTGACTTATACCCTTGGCGACACCGAATACCTGCGTGAATATATTGCGTCCTACCCTGACAACGCCATTGCTGTGCGTATTACCGCGGTTAGTGGCGAGGGCAAGGTGAGCCTTGCCACCACCCTTACTCCGGGGCAAACAGAGGGGCGCATTGGCGATACTCACCAACCTCCCCAAGTGGTGGTGGAGGGGGATAGCATCACTCTGTCCGGTGGGCTGGCGGACAACGGACTGCTGTATTGCGGCGTGCTGAAAGTCGCCAACGAGGGGGGTGAACTAACCAATGAAAGCGGTCGTTTAGTCGTGAAAAAAGCCAATGCTGTCACGCTATATTTCTCTGCCGCAACCGACTACAGAAATGAATATTCCTTGCCCGCAGGAAGCGAAATGTTCGAGAAGCTGACCTATCGCACCAGGGAGAGTTTGGAGCAAGTGGCGGCTCGTGCAAGTGCTATTCTCGTCCCTTTAACCGCCGATACTTACGAAGATTTTGCCAAACGGCACAAGGCGGACTATCAAAATTTGTTCGGACGAGTGGATTTTTGCCTTGGCGGGACTAACGACACCCCCACAGATGTTGCCCTTGCTTCATACCAAGCAGGCGAAGCCACAGACAGCACACGACAAATGCTTGAGGTGTTGCTGTATCAGTATGGGCGGTATTTGCTAATATCCTCAAGTCGCGGGGGGTGCTTGCCCGCTAATTTGCAGGGCAAGTGGAACCCGGAAAACACTCCTCCGTGGAGTGCGGATTATCACACTAACATCAACCTGCAAATGAACTATTGGCCGGTGGGTGGGGCGAATCTTGCGGAACTACTCGAACCTTTGCAGAAATTCGTGCAATCCCTTACTGTAACAGGGCGTTACACCGCGCAGAAATATTGCTTCCCTGCGGACACCGCTGTCGACGCATGGAAAACCCAGGGTAGCGGATGGACAACCCATGTTTCAGGGGGGATATACGGCTTCACCGCACCGGGATACTACTGGGGGTGGGGCTGGGCACCTACTGCGGGGGCGTGGCTGTCGCAAAATCTATTCCAGTACCTTCAATATGGGGGCTGTGCCGAAACATTCAAGCGGGACTATTGGCCCATAATTCGTGAGGCGGCGGTTATGTGGACAAAGGCATTGTACAAGGCGGTAGATGGCTTTTGGGCAGGAAAATATGTTGTACTACCCAGCTTTTCTCCCGAGCATGGACCGCTGACTGTTGCCACCGCCACCGACCAGCAATTAGTGTGGGAGATATTCACCATTGCTTTGTATTGCATCCGCCGACTTGGGCTTAGTGATAGTGAAACTCTGTCGCTAAAAGGGAACATCGAAGAGAAATTGGCAAATCTGTTCTCCGGGGTGAACATCAGTCCCGTCACCGGACGGATAATGGAGTGGAGCGAACGCCCTGACGACTTCCCCCATCCCCATGTACAGGGTCACCGCCATGTGAATCATCTTGTAGGCTTTTACCCCGGCACAAGCATCGCCAACGGGGATGAGGCGAACTTGCAGGCTATGAAAACCACCCTCGACTGGAAAGGGGATTCGGCAACTGGTTGGTCAATGGGCTGGAAACTGTGCTTGCGTGCCAGAACCTGCATGGGTGAGAAGTCGTATAATCTTGTGCGGAACTTGTTCACACACAACCTTGCCAAGAATTTTTTCGGTCTTCACAGCGGAATTGGCTTTTCCAGCGACAATTACTACTTCCAAATTGACGCAAACATGGGCTACACCGCAGGGGTGCAGGAAATGCTGTTACAAAGCCACCTCGGCTCTCTTGATTTGCTCCCTGCCCTGCCTGAAGCGTGGGCAACAGGTCACATTCGTGGGCTTCGTGCCATTGGCGGACACCAGGTGGATATGACGTGGGAGCAAGGAAGGCTTGTGTCAGCGAAGATAACGGCTTTTGCTGATGGTGAAATTATTCTGCGAAATCCTGCTTTTGTCGGTGGTCGTGTGGTCATTGAAGCCGTTGCAGGGGAAGAGTATGTTTTAGGGACATAGAGCGTGTCGAAACGCTTTAGCGAAAAAACTATTGATATTCTGATACAATTGTGGTATAATATTATCAGAATTAAACTATACGAGGAAAAAACTGAAATGATTATTAAACCATCTACAACTCTACGTAACGACTATAACGCTATATCAAAACTTGCCCATGAGAGAGCCGAACCTGTTTATATCACCAAAAACGGCGAAGGCGACTTGGTGGTCATGAGCCTTGAGGCTTTTGAACTTCGAGAGGAACTTTTTAGGCTGAAAACAACTCTTGCCATAGCCGAAAATCAGCGTCTTAATGGTGAAAAAACTTATTCACTTGATGATGCAGAAGCAATGTTGAGGAATTATATCAGTGAAAAAGCATAAAATTGAAATTCTTCCGGTGGCGTGGGAAAACTTGCGTGAAATTGGGGAATATATTTCGCAGGACAGCCCTTTGGCAGCAACCGCCGTTGTTGATGACATCATGGTTTCCCTTCGTCGCCTTGAAACGTTCCCTTTTTCTGCTCCGTTGTCACGCGAAAAAGAGCTTGCGAGAAACGGGTTTCGTTCATTGGTATGTGGCAAATACCTTTGCCTGTACAAGGTTTTGGATGATACAGTTTATGTTTATCACATTGTACATGGCACAAGAAATTATCCGGTGTTGTTTGAATTTGACGGTGGGAAATGATGTTTGTAGCTAACTTTTCAGCTTGCCTTCGGTGGTCGCAGAATGTGCCAGATACGCATTTACGAACCCATCAATCTCCCCGTCCATGACAGCGGCGATATTGCCCTCTTCGTGGGCTGTGCGAGTATCTTTCGCCATGGTGTAAGGCATAAAAACATAGGAGCGAATCTGCGAACCCCACTCAATGGCAGACTTCACGCCTTTTATTTGGTCAATATGGTCAAGCCGCTCGCGAACCTTGATTTCCATTAACTTGGATTTCAGCATTCGCAGGGCGGTTTCTTTGTTTTGTATTTGACTGCGCTCGTTTTGACAAGCCACAACAATGCCGCTTGGAATGTGGACAATGCGTACTGCGCTGTCTGTCTTATTTACATGTTGCCCCCCTGCCCCGCTGGAGCGGTGGGTGGAGATTTCAAGGTCTGCATCTTCTATTTCAAAATCCGCAACCTCATCAAACTCTGGCGAAACCTCGATTGACGCAAAAGATGTGTGCCGCTTACCTGAAGAATCAAAAGGCGACACCCGTACAAGGCGATGCACACCACTTTCGCTTTTCAGATAGCCATATGCGTTCTCCCCCTCTACCATTATGGTGGCACTTTTCAGACCTGCCTCTTCCCCGTTTAGATAGTCGGTGACGCGATAAGTGAACCCGCGTTTTTCGCAAAATCTGGTTATCATGCGGTACAGCATTTCCGCCCAATCTTGCGCCTCTGTGCCGCCCGCTCCCGGATGGAACGCCACAATGGCGTTGTTGCCGTCATATTCCCCGGACAACAGGGTGCGGATACGCAGCTTATACTCGGTGGCTTCGATTTTCGCCACCGCATCGGCAATGTCAGCGGTGAAGGTGTCGTCACCCTCGGTGATAGCAAGGTCGCACAGCTCGGCGGTGTCGGCAACAAGGGCGGCAAGTGCGTCAAATTCGGTGATTTTGTCACGGGTGCGCTTTAGTTCTTTCAGGGTGCGGCTGGAGGTGGGGTCATTCCAAAAGTCGGGAACTTCGGTGGCGGTTTGCAGTTTTTCTGCCTGCGCCCGCAGTTCCTCCACACGCAAAGCAGCCCCCAAGTCAGTGACCATGGAGGCTTGTGCGGCAAGTGTTCGTTTGTGTTCGTCAAGTTGTATTAGCATGAGGTGTCCTTATCATCTATATATTGAAATCCGTGCAGACAATATCTGTAACAAACTTTTTCGTTTTTCTTGTAATTCTTTTCTGTCGAAAAACCATTTTTCTACAGACGCCCAAACAAATACCCAGCTTGCGATAACAACAAGGTTTTCGGCTAATAAAATATCGCGAAACTCGAAAGCGATAGCAAGAACAAAGCAAAAAATACCACCTAACAGAAGAATAAGCGAGGTTCTACGCGCTTCTCGTCTGTCTTTCCTTATCCGTGACAATTCGTTCGCAATCATAAATTCCAAGCTGGCTCTAAAATTCGCTTCAAATGCTTGCGGGACAGCGAGTTCTATTGTTTCGCTATATGGGATATAGTCGCATTGATTTTTAAGTCGGTCATAGCCAAAAACCGTTAATTTCCCATCCTTAAAATCGTCTTTTTCAAGCGTAACTTCGTTTTCTTTTACATTTTTGTATTTCTGCGATAGTTCTTTTTCTAATTTTCTGTATTGTTTGCTTTTTTTCATTGATTTTCATTCCTTTATCACACAAGCGTTCCTCCCTACATAAACAGCGTATAAACCCCATACGCCGCACCGATATGTACCAAAATAACAAATGGAAAGCCAAACATAAACTTTGGCTTTCGGGTTTTGTGGCGAATCAGCAACATTGCCACAAACATCACCACCGCTCCCCCAATTATCCCGGTGAAAAACAGCACCCGCTCCGGCACACGGGGCTTGCCTTTACGGCGGGAGTTGGACTTGTCACGTAGCACAAGGAGCAGTCCGCACAGGGAAACGACTGCGAGATATATTCCTATTAAAATCAAAACTACTTCGTTCATGTTTTGCGCCACGCGCAAGGGGCGACCACGCCGCAGGGAGCAAAATAGTTGCATCCCGCATTGTTTTCACTGTTCTCGTGCGTCCTTTCGGTTGTTATTTTCACTTGGGAAGTTTGTTTTTACCACGAAAGGACACGAAAATGCACGAAAAACAGGTTTACGGGCGCTTTTCGTGTTGTTTCGTGTATGTTCGTGGTAGAATGTCCTTAATGTTTGCGTGCGCCCCTGCATTTTTAACCGCATCCCATCCACTCTACAATAATGTCCCCGACGCACTTCGCCGTCCGTCTCTGTGCCGCCGCTACCACCGGGGCAGGGGCACCGAGCATGGCATAGCCACGATACGCCGCCAGCATGGAAATATCGTTGTAGTTATCTCCTGCGGTAAGCACCTCTCTCGGCTGGGTGGGCATAGTGGCAAGAAAGGCGGCGATACCCGACTCCTTGCTTATGCCCACGGGGGCAACGTCACACCAAGAGCCGTGTGGGTGGGCAACAAACTTCCCCGCAAACCGCTCTGCCATGACCTCCGCAAAACGCAGGGTTATCTCTGCTGTAGGGAAATATGTTCCCATAAAATGAAATTCGCTAATAGGCACAACCTCATCAAAAGTTATTTCGGTTGCATCGTGAAAGTCGGTAAGCTGACTGCTTTTCCCATCAGGGGAAATGGTTATCCGCACTTCCCTGCCCGCAGAAACATACACATCCCTGCCACCAAGCTGATATATAGTCTGGCAAAGCTGTGGAATATAGCTCCCGTCACCGGCAGAGGAGTGAACCATCTTCCCCTCTTTGTCATACACATACGCCCCGCCCGCAAGGACATAGCCGTCGAACAGGTCGTCCGGCAGTTCACCCTTCAGCATATCGAAACTGAACCTATCCCGCCCTGTGGCAACGATAAAGGCATTCCCTGCCCCTCGCCACTTCTTTATCATGCCAATATCATACTCGCTAACTCGCTCGTTTTGATACAGCGTGCCGTCAAAATCGCTTGCTAAAAGTATCATGCCTTACTCGTTCCCACCAGTTGCGGTATTTCGTTGCTCGATTACTTTTGGCACAGGGTTTATGGTGTAGGTTGTAGGTTCGTCGTCTTTTGCCTCTTCGGGAGGAGTGG